>WQTL01000481.1 GCA_009786275.1 Bacillota bacterium
GAAGTCATATTCCTCCGTCTGGCTGAGAGCGTAAGGGTCAATTTTTGTCGGCCCAGCCCTCATGTCCAAATATACCGCGTGAGTGATTGCTTCAATGTCCCACGCGACTTGTATCACGGTGCTGGCCTTCCACGCTTCCACGTCAAACGTATCCATGTCCTGCACGGCCTCGGCGGGGCTGAGTACAGCCGCGCGGCTCTGGGGACGCCACGGCACCACCAGCGCCGCCAGCACCAGCAGCCACATGGCGTATTTCCAGAAGGGGGAGAAGCGCTTGTCGGCCAGGCGGCGCAGCAACAGCACGATGGCTCCCGCCGCCAACCCCGTCAAGGACATATACACCAGCTTGTAGAACACCGGGCCGAGGCCTGTGAGCATTTGCAGCAGCGTCATTTTTGCCCCTCCTCCGCGATTTGATCCAGCAGGCTTTGCAAGTCTTCCGGCGAGATATTCTCCTCACGCACAAAGTTGAGCAGCATCTTTTCAGCCGAGCCGTCGAAGACCTTTTGCAAAAAGTGCCTGCGCTGCCCGGCGATGTACTCCTCCTCGCTCACCGCGGCGAAGTAGCGGTAGCTGCGCTGGGTGATCTCCTCCGCCCGCACCGCGCCCCGACTCACCAGGCGGCCCAGCAGGGTTTTTAATGTGCTTTTGTTGCCTTTCAGCTGCGCCAGGATCTCCGGCAGGGCGAGGCCGTCTTGCTGCCAAAGGACCTTCATGATGGGCAGCTCGGAATCGTTGATGATGGTTTTCTTCTGCATATGAAAAACTCCTATCAAGTTTACTTGCGTAATCCTAACAAGAGTTTACCATAGTAATCCTGGTTTGTCAAGAGGAAATTTTATACGTTGCCGGAATGTCGAACACGCTGTCCGGCGCCTGCGCTTCAAAGACCAGGTATTCCACGTCGAAGGCCGCGAAGTCATCGCCGGTGTGGCGGATTCTCTTCAGCTTGCCGTCCTTGACGAAATACAGCGCCCGGAAGCCGTCTTGATGGCGGTACTCGTCATAGTCCAGTTGAATATCGGCGCGGTCTGTGGTATGATATTGTTCAGGATTAAGAGTAAATCAGTTCGTTGGGGCTGCCAGTTAATGAAGTCGGTTCATGGATTTCGTTTTCGGATGAAAACTGCCTCAACGTCGAGGGCGACGTCGTTTTGTTGAAACGCAAGGCCGTGCCCGGGCCGGCCGGTGAAATCGTTACCAGCATGGAGGAAGAGGAGATCCAGTGCCTTGTGGAGCACTTCGACCTGGACCTCGTTTTGGAAGCCGACCTGGAATAGTGATTATACCGGGGCGCTCTCTTTCGCGGGAGAGCGCCCTTGTTTGCCAAACCCGGAAGGATGAGAAGCATTATCCAAAGCGTGTGAAGTAACCCATTGCCCATATCAACGGCAGCGGCACATTGAGTAAGCCCTGGTCCAACCGCAGATTCGACAACGAGGCGCGCACAGCCAAAGGCGTCTGATACTTTTCCCGAAACAGCCGCAGGCTCTTCGCCTGCAAATTTTCGTTGGCCTTCACCTCCAAGGGGATCACGCGGGTTTCGTCGGCGAAGACGAAATCCACCTCCGCCGTGGCTTCGGAGGACCAATAGTAGACGCTGCGGATACCGGGCAGTGCGCAAAGCTGCTGCAGGGCATATTGCTCCGCCAGCGCGCCCTTGAACTCCTCGAATACGCGGCTGCCATCCAGGATAGCGGCGGGAGAAAGCTCGCTCATCACACGCAGCAGGCCCACATCCAGATGGTAAAGCTTGAAGGCTTTCAGGTCCTCATAGGCCTTCAATGGCAGCGCACCTTTCGTCACCCGGTACACGCGCCGCAGCAGGCCGCTGTCCAGCAGCCAAAGCAGCGCCTCCTCATACTCCCTGGCGCGTGCCCCCTCGCGGATCAGTCCGTAGACAAACTTCTTGTTTTCCCTGGCAAGCTGAGACGGTACGCTGTTCCATAGATGAAGCAGACGCGGCACGATGTTCTCCGGCGCGTGCTTGGAAAAGTCCTGCGCGTAATCTTGCAGAATGTCCCTCTGCTTCTCCTCCACTTTGGAAAAATCTTTCGTTGCGATCCATGCGCTCACCGCCGCCGGCATCCCGCCCGTGACCATGTAGAGCTTCAGGTAGTCCGACAGTTTCTCAATAATCGCCTGCGGGACGGGGGCTAATCCCGCCGACAGGATGTAATCGCACAGGGCTTGTTCCTCATTTGCGATCAGAAATTCTTCGAAGGTCATGGGCTCCAGCAGCAGCGTATCAATTTTGCCCACGGGGAAAGATGTTCCCGAATGCAGCGTGACCCCAAGCAACGAACCCGCGCAGCAGACGGCATACTCCGGCGCGTTTTCCGAAAAATATTTTAACGATGTCAGCGCCCGCGGCACCTCCTGCACCTCGTCGAAAATGAGCAGCGTCTTGTGGGGCAGGATTTTCTTGCCATGCAGCGCGCCCAGCATGTTGACGATGCGCACCGGATCAATCGTACCCTCGAACAACTCCGCCAGGTTGCCCGCTTGCTCAAAATTGATCTCCAGAACATCGTCGAAACAGGTGCGCCCGAATTCCCGCAGAATCCAGGTCTTACCTACTTGGCGCGCGCCCTTGAGCATCAGGGGCTGCCGGCCGGGCTTTTCCCTCCAAGCAATAAGCTCTTGCATGAGTTTCCTGTACATACGCAACCCTCCCAATGTGGTTTCCAGTTTTCCTAATGAGATTATACATTGTCTCACACGTTTTGTAAAGGACTTTTTTGATTTCATTCACTTTTTTCAAAGGAGATACAAAAATACCTCTTGACCTTTGCGTTGTTCTGTGATATACTAATCCAGTAAAGTATCCGAGTGCGCAGCACACAACTTATCCGAGTTACACAGCGTCATTTTGCCCATGGGGCGAAATGGCGCTTTTTTATTGCATTTGTATGCGGTGGGTGTGCTTGAACAGCAGCCAGCAGACCGGTCAAATAAAGCAAGCCTCACACGATAAAAATTTGTTTTTCTTTTCGAGAAAATTAGCTGTCGTGTCTGCCTCGAAAAAAAGATTGTAAGCTGCGTGGGTTTGTGCTATACTATTCAAAACGAAACAGGAGCACCTGCCCTTGGAAGAAAAAATATACAAGCCTTTGATCGTGCAAAGCGACATGACGCTGCTGCTGGAAACGGGCAACGAATCCTACGAGGCGGCCCGGGACGAGCTTTCGGCCTTCGCCGAAATGGTCAAGTCGCCGGAATACGTGCATACCTACAAAATCACGCCGCTTTCCCTGTGGAACGCGGCCAGCGCGGGCATATCTTCTCAGGACGTTATCGGCGCACTGGAAAAGTACAGCAAGTACCCCGTGCCCGAAATGGTGAAGGCGCGTATCCGGCAAATCGGCGGCAGGTACGGCAAGGTCGTCATTGACAAAGACGGCGAAGGCCTGTTTCTGCGCACCGGCGACGAATTCATCATGGCGCAGCTGCTGGCGGAGAAATCTGTGGCGAAGTATTTTCTGGACGAGCCCCGGGGCTGCGTCGTGCGCGTCGACGGGAAATACCGGGGGCACATCAAGCAGGCTCTGATGTCCGTCCAGTTCCCGCCGGAGGATCTGGCGGGCTACGCGCAGGCTGATATACTGGACTTCAGCCTGAAAAGCGTAAACGGTTTCGCGCCCCGGGACTATCAGTTCGCGGCGGTGCGGGCGTTCCGCGCGGGCGGGAAGGGCGACCACGGCGTGATCGTACTGCCTTGCGGCGCGGGAAAAACCATCGTTGGCATCGCCGCCATGGAGGAGCTGCGCACCGAAACGCTGATTCTCACAACGTCCATCACGGCCGTGCGGCAATGGATCGCCGAGCTGCTGGACAAAACGGAACTGACTGCGGAGCAAATTGGCGAGTACAGCGGCGAAAAGAAAGAAATCAGGCCCGTAACGGTGACCACCTATCAGATTCTCAGCGCGAAAAACCGTGAGGAGGAACAGAAGCACTTCGAGCTGTTTTCCCGGCGCAACTGGGGGTTTATCATCTACGACGAGGTACACACGCTGCCAGCGCCGGTGTTCCGCATCACGGCGGAATTGCAGGCCAAGCGGCGGCTGGGCCTGACAGCCACCCTCGTGCGCGAGGACGGCCTGGAGGGCGACGTGTTCGCGCTCATCGGCCCCAAGCGGCACGAAATCGCCTGGAAGGTGCTCGAGGCTCAGGGCTGGATCGCCGAAGCCGTGTGCTTCGAGATACGCATACCCATGCCGCAGGAACTGCGTATGCCCTACGCCGTGGCCGAAAAACGTGAAAAATTTCGCATCGCCGCCGAAAACCCGCTGAAGCTGGAGATTGTCCGCCAACTGCTGGCGGCGCACCCCGGCGCGTGCGTGTTGATTATCGGGACATATCTCAATCAGCTGCAAAGCATCGCGTTAGCGCTTGGCGCGCCGCTGATTACCGGCAAGATGAAAAACGCCGAGCGCGACGCGCTTTACGCGGCTTTCCGAAAAGGTGAAAATAAAATCCTGGTGGTCTCAAAGGTGGCGAATTTCGCCATCGACCTGCCCGACGCCAATGTCGCCATTGAGATCAGCGGCAGCTTCGGCTCCCGGCAGGAGGAGGCCCAGCGCCTGGGAAGGATCCTGCGGCCCAAGCCGGGGGAGAACAAAGCGTATTTTTATACCGTAGTTTCGGCGGAAACCCGGGAAGAGGAATTCAGCGCGCACCGGCAGCTTTTTCTTGTGGAACAGGGCTACCCCTACGAAATCATAGACGGAGAGATTGCGTAAATGGACAAGGCGCACATCGAGCAATGGCTGATGGCAAACGGCACAGCCGCCACGGCGCAGGGCTGCGCGGAGGGCACGGGGCTGACGAAGCTGCACCAGCAGGTGTATGGTCACAAGAGCAACGTTGCGAAAGCAAGAGCCGCCCAGGAGCTCGCGGCGTTTTACACTGACGAGCAAAATATCCTGGACATCTGGAATGGCGGCAGCGACGCGCTGCTCCCCATGCCGGGTCTAAACGAAGCGGAAAAGAAGTTCATTGCCTTGTCGGTGCAGTACGGCGGCAGGGAGTTCAAGCCGTCGTCAAAAAAGCTCGCCGCCGAATTGGGCCTCGCCTTCGAAAAGGACAAACGAAGCGCCTATTCCTGGTCGTATTCCCGTGACCCATTCGACAGCAGCTACAACTACGGGCAGTTTTACCTGGCATTCCTGCACCTGCTCGTGCAATATAACCCCAACACGAAGGCTGTGCTGCTGTTCCCGGGCGGAAAACAAATGCCATCCTTTGTTCTGGAAGCACTCAAGCCGCTGATTCCGCCCTTTGAGTATGAATACAGCGCTTATTGCCCAGGCAAGAACGACTATCTGATTTGCCGGGAGGACAGGCTTTCCGACTTTGCCGCCGTGGTGCGTTTCGCGGGGAGCGAGGCGCTGAAAGTCAAGCAATATAGCTTTGACTTGACCAAAGCGAAGCTGGCGAGGATGGCCGCTGATATCGGCTTTGAGGAAGTATGCGACGGCGGCGGGACATTCTGCGCGCCGAAAGAGGCCAAACGCGTCAACGACTTCAAAATCGCGGGGCCGCTGTTCGCCCTGTGCGCGAACTCCGGCCTGGTGGATATCGCGAAGGACGGCGAGGCCAAGCCGGGAGCGAGGGTGTTGCATCTGCTTGCCAAGCCCACACATATGCTCGCCAAGCAACTGTTCGAGGATTACATCAGAAAAAATAATATATATGAAACGCACTACATTACCTATATCTCAGTCTATGACGGGGAGCGTTGGGTGAAGTGGCAGGAGTGCCGTGAACCTATTATCACGCTGCTGAAGACCTGCCCGGCGGGTGCGTGGGTTGATTTCAGCGATTTCGAAAAATACGCGGCTGTCTTCCACGGTGATTTTTTTCGGAAGCTGCTCCAATGCTCCGTGTTTGTGCAGGGCTATCCGGGGGTTTACGGCAGCTACACCCCGGACTGGGACGAATGCGACGCCTGGGTCATCCGGACAATCCTCACGTTTCTCGGCACGATCGGCGTGCTTGATCTGGCCTACAGCGAAAAAGTCCCGCGCTTTAAAGAGGTGGACGACGATACTTGCGTCGCCTTGACAGGCTTCCGCATCACACCGTTGGGGGCGTGGCTGCTGGGAATGCGCGGCACTTACGAAGCGAAGCAGCCACAGGCAGCGCTGGCTGACGAGGGCGGGCTGATCGCCCAACCGGACCACACCGTGCTGATTACCGGCATGAAAGCCCGCATTGAGCACGAGCCAAGCTTAAGCAAGTACCTGACGAAGGTTTCGTCGGACGAGCGCGCCGTGGTCTATAAGCTTGACTTTTCGTCGATCGTCCGGGCGTTCAACCAGGGTGTCACGCCAAAGGATGTGCAAACCTACCTGCAAAAGGCCAGCGCAAAGCCTCTGCCTGCCAATGTCATTCGCTCGCTGGAGGACTGGCAGGCGAAAGCCGGGCGCGTGCGCATCCGCACGGTGACGCTGCTGGAGGCGGACGACGCGCTGCTTTTGCAGGAGCTGATTCACCTGAAGGGCGTGGGCGCGTGCCTGGAAGGGGAATTGACGCATGCGGCTGTGATCGCCCCCACGGCGGATCGCGCCCAGATCAAAGCAGCAGCCGAAAAGAACGGCTGGTTGGTGGACGCGGAAATACCAACGAGAAAAGCGGCGGTGAAGAAGAAACGCCGCTGCTGAGCGAAAAAGTGAGAAGCATTATCCAAAGCTTATGAACTTTTTTGATTCCATACACATTTTCTAAAGGAGATATAGAAATATCTCCTGCAATATTATTTATTCGATCGCTTTCTTGCGTTGCTTTGGTGAAGATTAGAATGGCGTGACGCTTTGTAAAAAAGGATTGAAAAGACCGCGGCGATATGCTATACTCTTTGAAAACGGAGCTCGGAGGTAACGCAGCCATGCAGACCCTTGGATATTACAACGGGACATACGGCCCCTTGGACGAGATGACCGTCCCCATGCTGGACCGCGCGTGCTACTTCGGGGACGGCGTGTACGACGCCGCCTACAGCCGCAACCATAAGATTTTCACCCTCGGCGAGCACGTGGACCGCTTTTATCGCAGCGCCGCCGCCCTGGAAATCAAGCTCGAACAGACGAAAGAAGAGCTCAAGGGCATCCTGAACGGCATGCTGCAAAAAGTGGACAGCGGCGAGTGCTTCGTCTACTGGCAGGCCACGCGCGGCGCCGCCCTGCGCGGCCACACATACCCCGAGCCGAGCCGCGCCAACCTGTGGATCATGCTGCGCCCGGTGAATGTGATGCCTCTGGACCGCAAGCTCAAGCTCATCACGGTGGAGGATACGCGCTACCTGCACTGCGACATCAAGACCCTCAACCTGCTGCCCAACTGCGTAGCCGCCGAGCAGGCCAAGCGCGCCGGCGCCGACGAGGCGGTCTTCCACAGGGGCGGCCGCGTGACGGAGGGCACCAGCAAGAATTGCCACATCATCAAAGACGGCGTGTTCGTCACCGCCCCGACGGACCATCTCATCCTGGCCGGGGTAGCGCGGGCGCACCTTCTCCGGGCCTGCGCGGCGCTGGGGATCCTCACGGACATCCGCCCCTTCACCCTGGAGGAGCTGTTCGCCGCGGACGAGGTCGTGATGTCCAGCGCGGGCTGCTTCGGCCTCGCGGCGGAATCTGTCGACGGCAAACCCGTGGGCGGCAAGGTCCCGGCGCTGCTGGCAAAGCTGCACCGTTATTTATGGGATGAGTTTATTACGGAAACGGCGTGAGGGCTGGGAAATGCAACGAAGGGAGGTTATCACATGATTTTCAGTTATCTCTTTATGATTATATCTGGGCTTGTTATTGTGATTCGTGAATGGATTTACCAACTGGGGTGGTTCTAGGCCGAATAACCGTAGCGTGTATTTGCAAAGCGGTCAGCCGCTCTGCGGATACCTTCCTCAGTCGCCCGAGGCGACAGCTCCTCCCACGCGGAGGAGCCTGGGGAATTAGGCTCAAACGGGCTATGCAATTGCAAGTCGGTGGAAGCAGATGTCGTCTTGCTCAAACCCCAAGGCTCCTCCGCGTGGGAGGAGCTGTCGCCTCGGGCGACTGAGGAAGGCTCCGCGGAGTGGCTGACCGCCTTGCTTCAACCACGGTTCTTCAGTATATCCTCTTTCCTCAGCTCCGCCATTTTTTTCGCGCACTCGAGGGCCTCGGTGTCCGGGTTATCGAAGCGGAATATCGAGGCGCAGACAGGCTCGAAGTCCCTCCCGAAGATGCTTCTGCGCCGCGCCGGGTTGCCCTCGGTGCCGCAATTGCAGCAGTCCACATGCCGCCAGGCGATTTCCTTCATGCGGTCGTCGATCGGCGCGTCCTCATACCACTTGACAGCGGCGGTTTCGCTGTCGTCCGACCAGATGACCCAGCCCTCGGGTTCGGTTTTGTCCTGCGCGGGCGTACCGTTGAGCAAAACATAGCACACGTATTCCCCTTGAAGCTTCACCGCCCAATAGCACTTATCTTTCCAATAATTATTCTTGAACCGCATAGGCGGCATATCGTTCGCCCGCAGGTACGCGGCGAATTCCAGCGCGTTTTTTTGCGCCTCCCCGGTGAGAAGCTTGCGGATGTAATGTTCCATACTACGCTTCAGCATTGGTCTTCCTCCCCCACCAGCGCCTTGAAATGCCTTCCCCTTGCCTCGAAGTTGACATACGCGTCGAAGCTCGCGCAGGCGGGGCTGAGCAGCACCACATCCCCGGGGACCGCGTTTTCCCGGGCAAGGGCCACGGCCTGCGGCAAATCGCTAGCGTGCAGGATAGGCATTTGGGCAGCGTCATACTCGGGATGCGACGTGACCGCCTGCTCAATGGCCCCGGCGGTGGGGCCGGTGAGGATGAGCAGCCGGACCTTTTCGTTGACGGCCCCCGCCATGGGCTCGAAGGGGATGTGCTTGTCGTAGCCCCCGGCCAGCAAGATCACCTTTTGGCCGAACGCGTTCAGGCCCGCGATGGTGCGGGTGGGGCTTGTGGCGATGGAATCGTTGTACCAGCGAATACCGTCCTTTTCGGCGGCCAATTCGATGCGGTGCTCCACGCCGCCGAAGTTGCGCGCGACCTCCCGGATGACCTCGGCGGAAACCAGGTCATACACCGCCGCGATGGCGGCAAGGTAGTTCTCCACGTTGTGCTCGCCGGGCAGCTTGATCTCGCTCTTGTGCAAAAGAGGCGTTACGCGGCCGCCCGAGGCATAGCAAAGCGTTCCGTCCCCCCGCAAAAACGCGCCGCGCGCGGCCTCCTCCCTGTAGCTGAAGAAGCGCGGCTCGCCCCGCACTTCACCGGCAAAGTTCCTCGTGACAGTGTTGTCATGATTGAGGATCGTCTTCGAGAAGGCGTTCTGGTGGCGGAAAATGTTGGCCTTGGCCTCGATATACTCCTCCATGCAGCCGTGGACGTCCAGGTGGTTGGGCGTCACGTTGGTGACCACGGCGATGTCGAAGCCCGCCCGCATGGAGAGCAGCTGGAAGCTGGAGAGTTCCAGCACGGCGATATCGCCGGGGGCGATCTCCTCCACGATGGGCAGCAGCGCCCTGCCGATGTTCCCGCCCAGGTGCACCCGCCGGCCCTGTGCCTCAAGCATCTTCGCGATGAGGGTGGAGGTCGTCGTCTTGCCGTCCGACCCCGTCACGGCGATAATGGGGCAGGGGCAAAGCTGCGCGAAAACCTCCATCTCGGAGGTGACGGCGACGCCCCGCTCCCGGAATTCCCGCAGCGCCGGCAGGTTATAGTACATGCCCGGCGTGCGGAAAAGGATGTCGGCCTCCAGGCCGTCCAGGTACTCTTCCCCCAGGCGCAGCTGCGCGCCAGCGGCTTCGAGCTCTGCCGCTATGGGCCCGAGCTGCTCCCGGCTGCGCCTGTCGCAGGCGAGCACCCTCGCGCCCTTCCCGGCGAACTGCGCCACCAGGGGCGTGTTGCTCACGCCGACCCCGCAAAAGGCCACGCGCTTGCCCCTGATGGATTCAAAAAACCGTTCGATCCCGCTGTCCAAGGTTGTTCCCTCCCCGCAAAATAACCGGGGCAGCCGCCCCGAATACATTATATACAGGAACTGCGCCCATGTCAATATGCCCTTTGCCGATGCTGCGCCTCGCGGACGCCCGGCCCCTGCTGCGCAACCCCGACCGCGGCCTGCGCATGGAGGCCTATATCACCTTGGGGGAGCCGCCGGAGTGCTACCCCGGCAGCGCGGAGGACCCCTACGAAAAGCTGTTGGCCTCCATCGCGAAATACGAGGCGGAAAGCCCGACTGTGGCGCAGTTGTATGTGTACCTGGCCCGCTACAGCGAAAAGCCCCTGGACAGCGCGGCCTTCGGGCAGCTGGGGCGTATGCTGGCGCTCTGCCGGGACAAGGGCCTGCGCGCGCTGCTGCGCTTCGCCTATCAGAACGAATCCAACCCCGACGCGGACTGGCCCCGCGTCAGGGGCCACCTGGAGCAGCTGGGCGGGTGGTTCCGGGCCAACGCGCAGCTGGCGGAGGACACGCTGTCTGCCGTGCAGGCCGGTATCGTGGGCTGTTGGGGCGAGGGGCACGGCAACGTGCGTTTCAAGAACAAATACATCGGCAGCGCGTTCGCCCTGCTGTGCGGCATCCTCCCGGCGGACGTCCCCGTGCAGCTGCGCAATGTAGACCTGATGGGCAAGGTCCCTCCCCTATACAACGACCGGACCGGCATGCACGACGACTACCTCGTCGGCGAGCGCAACGGCCCGTGGAGCTTCTTCCTCGGCCGGGACGGCCCCCGGGAAAAGCGCCTGGAGGAGCGGTTCAGTCGCAGCGTCAACGACGGCGAACTGCCCTGGGGCAGGGCTGTCTATTACGACAGGCCGAGCGGCCGCCCCCTGGACGCCATGGAGGCCATGCCCATCCTGCTGCAAGCGAAGCAGTACGCCCTGAGCACCCTTTCGCTGGAGCACAACTACCGCGAGGCCGGGCCGGGGCGCCTGTTCACCATGGCCCGCTGGAGGGATGAGCTCCTGAGCCGGGCGCGGCTGGAGGAGGCCGGCCTGCCCTATCACCCCGCGCTGCTTGACGAAAACGGAAATATCACCGCCTTTGAATATATCCGCTGCCACCTGGGCTACCTGCTGAGTATCACGTCCTACGAGCGGGACGCGTCCACGGTACGCTTCACCATACAAAACCACGGCCTTGCCGCCCCGCTGACCCTGGGCGCGCTGAGCCTCGTCATCGACGGCGCGGAATACCCGGTGGGCGGCTACGACAGATACGCCCTGGGCTCCATGCGGGCGGCGGCATACACGGTGGATTTGCCGGAAAACTTTGACCCGGCCCGGCCGCACAGCGTCGGGATCCGGCTGGCGCGCCGCGCGGGCTCCCTGTTTTGCGCGCGCTTTATGAACGACACGCCCTTCGCGGATGGGGCGCAAAGAATGGAGGAACCGGCATGTACAGAATAGGGCAAGAGGAAATCGACGCCGTTGCCAGGGTGATCCTGTCCGGGCAGCTGTTCAAGACCCAGGGGGACGAGCTGCGGTGCTGCGAAGCCCTCATGCGCGGCACCTTCGGCGTCAACCACGCCATCCTGATGACCTCGGGCAAGGCGGCGCTGATCTCCGCGCTGACGGCGTTGGGCGTCGGCCCCGGGGACGAGGTGATCGTCCCGGGCTACACGTATATCGCAACGGCCATCGCGGTCACGGCGGCGGGCGCCATCCCGGTCATCGCGGAGATCGACGAAACCATGACCCTGGACGTTGCGGACGTCAAACGCAAAATCAGCAGTCACACAAAGGCGATCATCCCGGTGCATATCCAAGGCTTCCCCTGCGATCTAGACGCGCTGTGCGCCCTGGGAATCCCCGTGGTGGAGGACGCCTGCCAGGCGGACGGCGGCAGCTACAAGGGGCGGCGGCTGGGCACCGTCGGTGCGGCGGGGGCCCTGAGCTTCAATATGTTCAAGGTGATCACCGCGGGGGAAGGCGGCGCGAT
>WQTL01000482.1 GCA_009786275.1 Bacillota bacterium
GTGGGCACCGTCGTCATCGAAGCCGGCGAGCGCAGCGGCTCGCTGCTCACGGCAAGCAGCGCTGCCGAGCAGGGCCGCGACGTTTTCGCCGTCCCGGGCGACGCCTTCGGTTCCACCTTCACCGGCGGGAACAAGCTCATCCGCGAGGGGGCCAAGCCCGTATTCTCCGCCATGGACGTCCTGGAGGACTACGAGCTGCTCTATCCCGAGCTGCTCGACATGCGCCGCGCCGAACGCGATCTGGAGCGCGCGGCCGTGGCACCGGAGAAAATCAAGGTGAAGGCTCCCGCGAAGCAGAATCCCCAGCCCCCTTCGCCCGCGAGGGGGGTGGCCCCGCAGGGCCGGGGGGAGCGTGACGACTTGCCCCCGCTGGAACAGCAAATCCTGCAATTGCTCTCGCAATCCCCCATGCACATCGACCGCATCATGAAGGAGACCGCCGCGCCCTACGGCAAGCTCTTCACCGCGCTGATGCACCTGGAAATGCAGGAGCGCATCGAACAGGCGCCGGGGAAACTATATACAAAGCTATAAAATCGAGGATATTTGTTTTGTCCAAATTAGTCATCGTCGAATCCCCCGCCAAAGCTAAAAGCATCCAGAAATACCTGGGGGCGGGCTTCATTGTGGCATCCTCCATGGGCCACGTGCGCGATTTGCCCTCCTCCCGCCTGGCCGTGGACGTCAAGAAGGACTTCGAGCCCAGCTACACGGTGATGAAGGACAAGGAGAAGATCGTCAAGGACCTCCAGGCCAAGGCCGCCAAGAGCGACAAGGTCTATCTCGCCACCGACCCGGATCGGGAGGGCGAGGCGATCTCCTGGCACCTGGCGAGCCTGCTGGGGCTGGACCTGAAACAGGCCAACCGCGTCACTTTCAACGAGATCACCAAGACGGGCGTGCAGGGCGGCATGGCCCATCCCCGCCGGGTGGATATCGACCTGGTCAACGCCCAGCAGGCCCGTAGGATACTCGACAGGCTGGTGGGCTACAAGCTCAGCCCCTTCGTCAGCCAGAAGATACGCCGGGGCCTCTCCGCCGGGCGCGTGCAGAGCGTGGCCGTGCGCCTGATCGCCGACCGCGAGCAGGAGGTGCGCGCCTTCGTCCCGGAGGAATACTGGAGCATCGACGCAAAATTGCTCAACAGTGCGCGTAAAAGCTTCGCCGCGCAGTTCGTGGGCGACCAGAAGGGGAAAATCCCCCTAAAGAACAAGCAGCAAGCCGACGATATCCTCGCTCGCCTGGACGGCGCGAGTTATTGGGTCGCGAACGTCAAGCGCGGCTCCCGCAAGAAAAACCCCGCGCCGCCCTTCAACACCTCCACCCTGCAGCAGGAGGCCTCGCGCAAGCTGGGCTTCCAGTCCCAGCGCACGATGAAGGTCGCCCAGGAGCTCTACGAGGGCGTGGAGGTCCCCGGCCAGGGCACGACCGGCCTGATCACCTATATGCGTACGGATTCCCTGCGGGTCTCCGACGAGGCCCGCGCCGCCGCCAACGAGTATATCGCTTCCGCCTACGGGAAAAATTATCTTCCCCCGCAGCCGCGCGTGTATAAATCCCGGGCCGGCGCGCAGGACGGCCACGAGGCCATACGCCCCACAATGCCGGAGCTCGTCCCCGCGCAGCTCAAAGGGAGCCTGTCCCCCGACCAGTTCAAGCTATACGATTTGGTATGGAAGCGCTTCCTGGCCAGCCAGATGGCCTCCTGTTTGCAGGATACCGTCAAGGCAACGATCCTTGCAAATAAGCACTATGTATTCAACGCCTCCGGCTACAGCGTGAAGTTCGACGGCTTCACCCGTGTATACGAGGCCTCCACCGACGACGAAAACGAGGAGGGCAACGAAAAATTACCGGAGCTCAAGGAGGGCGAGGCGCTCAGCCTGAAGGAGCTCCTCTCCGCGCAGCACTTCACCCAGCCGCCGCCGCGCTACACCGAGGCCTCGCTCATCAAGGCCCTGGAGGAGAGCGGCGTGGGCCGCCCGAGCACCTACGCCACCATCATCAGCACCGTGCTGCACAGGGGCTACGTCGCCCGCCAGCAAAAGCAGCTGCTCCCCACGGAGCTGGGCGAGGCCATGGTGCGCCTGCTGATGGAGCGCTTCCCCAACATCGTGAACGTGAAATTCACCGCCCAAATGGAGACCCATCTGGACGGCGTAGGCCAGGGCAAAACCGACTATGTCGCCGTGCTGCGCGACTTCTATACGGATTTCGAGCGCGACCTCCTGCGCGCCAAAGCAGAGATGGAGGGCGTGAAAATCCAGCTGGAGGAGGACCGCACCGACATCCCCTGCGAAAAGTGCGGCCGTATGATGGTCGTCAAGTCGGGCCGCTACGGGCGGTTCCTGGCCTGCCCGGGGTACCCCGAGTGCAAGAACGCCAAGCCCCTGGTGGCGGAGACCAAGGCCGCCTGCCCCCTGTGCGGCAAGACTGTCTTGCAGCGCAAGGCCAAGAAGACCGGCCGGGTGTTCTACGGCTGCTCCGGCTGGCCCGAATGCGAATTCACCACCTGGGATACCCCCGCGGGCGAGGCCTGCCCCAAATGCGGCAAGAGCCTGTTCGAGCAGAAGGGCGGCGCGCTGCGGTGCTTGGGGGAGGGCTGCGGGTATGTGAAGAAGGCGGAGGGGAAGAAGTAGGCATTATGCAGAGACGCACGGCAGTGCGTCTCCGAAATAAATGACGATAGCTTTTTGGTTGGAGACGCACTGCCGTGCGTCTCTACATAGTTATTCCCCCTACCTCGCGAACAGCGCCGTGCTCAAATATCTTTCCCCGCTGTCCGGCAAAATCACCACGATCAGCTTTTCCGCGTTCTCCGCGCGCTTTGCGGCCTGCGTGGCTGCCCAAAGAGCCGCGCCCGAGGAAATCCCCGCCAGCAGCCCCTGCGTGACGGCCAGGCGCTGGCTGGCCCGGAAGGCGTCCTCGTGCCGCGCGGCGATCACCTCGTCGACCACCGTCAGGTCGAGGTTCCCCGGCACGAAGCCCGCGCCTATGCCCTGTATCTGGTGCGGCCCGGGCGTGCCGCCGCTCAGCACGGCGGAATCCGCGGGCTCCACGGCGACGACCCGCACCGCGGGCTTTTGTTCCTTCAGGTACGCCCCCGCCCCGGAGACCGTGCCCCCGGTGCCCACGCCCGCCACCAGGATATCCACCTTCCCATCGGTGCCCTCCCAGATTTCGGGCCCGGTGGTTTTTTTGTGCGCCAGGGGGTTCACGGGGTTATCGAACTGCCGGGGGACGAAGCTCCCGGGTGTGGCGGCGTGCAGCTCCTCGGCCCGGGCGATGGCGCCCTGCATGCCCGCGCAGCCGTCGGTGAGCACGAGCTGCGCCCCGTAGGCCGCCAGGAGGTTGCGCCGCTCGATGCTCATGGTCTCGGGCATGGTGAGGATCACCCGGTAGCCCCTTGCCGCCGCCGCGGCCGCCAGCCCGATGCCCGTATTGCCGCTGGTGGGCTCGATGATCACGCTGCCGGGCCGCAGCAGGCCGCGCGCCTCCGCGTCCGCTATCATCGCCAGCGCGACGCGGTCCTTCACGCTCCCGGCGGGGTTGAGGTACTCCAGCTTCCCCGCGATGGAGGCGCAAAGACCCAAGCCCTCGGCGTAAGCGTCCAGGGCCAGCAGGGGGGTGTTGCCGATTAGCCCGGTAATTGAATTGTGGATAATGATGAACCCCTCCCATACCCTCTTTTTATAACATAGATATCATTCAGCATTATGCATTATGCATTCAGCATGGTCATTAATCCCATTTCCTCACCCCGCCGAAAAACAACCGGTCCCCCACGGGCGAAACCTCGAGGCCCTCGACCCCCGGGGCCAGCAGCAGCCTGCCCGGCATGGCCCGCAGCGGATAGAATACGCCGTTTTGCAGCAGGTGCTCCTCGGCTTGCAGGCAGGCGCGCGCCGTGTCGTCGGTTTGGGCGGCGGCGTCCAGCAGCGTCTCCAGCGCGGGCGAGCGGTATCGCGCCGGGCTGCCCTCGCCCTCCAGGGCCCGCAGGGCCTCCGGCGCGGCGGAACGCTCCACGTGCAGCAGGGCCACGGCCGCGTCGAATTCGCCGTCCTCCAGACGCTCTTGCAATTCCTCCGGTTCCAGGGGCTCGATCTGCGCCTCCAGCCGCAGGCGGAACGCCTTCTGCCAGGACTGCAGCGCGCAGCGCAGCAGCGTCTCGTATTCACCGGCGCAGATCAGGGTCAGATGGATCGTCTCCCCCGCGCCGCCCGCCAGGGCATTGGCCCGCGCCGGGTCATATTTTACGCCGCCCGGCTGCCCCGCCGCGGTCCGGTAGTTCGCCCCGCCGGCCAGCACGCCCTCGGGCAAAAGGCCGGGCGGCGCGCCGATACCAAGGGTTTCCGGCTCCAGCGCGGCGCACAGGGCGACCCGGATGTTCACGTCCGCAAGGGGCCCGGCGCCGCAGTTAAATACCAGCGCCAGGGTGGCGTTCTTCAGCTCGCTGCCGGTGACGCCCTCCGGCAGCGGCGCGTCCAGGTCCGCCGGCACGATGGCCGCGTCGTATTCCGTACCGACCAGCCGTGCGCGCATATACGCGTCCGGCTCCGTCCAGAGGTTCACCGTGGCGGGCAGGGCCCTGTTGCCCGGGGATGCCGCGTCCCGGCAGCTCTCGTTGGGCTTCAGCCGCGTGAGCGTGTCGCCCATCCTGTCCAGGTAGAACGGCCCGTTGCAGGGCATATATTGCGCCTCCAGGCCGTAGCGGCCCCCGCATGCCTCGAAGTACGTCCGGTTGCAGGGCATGGCCGGGCCCCGTGCCAGGGCGTACAGGAAGGCCGCACCGGGTTTCTCCAGGGTGATCTCCAGTGTGCGCCTGTCCGCGGCGCGAACGCGCAGTATATTTTCGTATTCCCCGCGCAAGCCGCGCGCCCGTTCCAGCCCGAACACGAAGTCCCCGGCCGTCACCTGCGTATCGAACGCGGCGAACGCCGCCTCGCCCAGCAGCTCCTTCGCCTTGTCGGGGAGCCGCCAGCGGTTGTCCCCCCGCAGATGGAAGGTCAGCGTGCGCCCGTCGGGGGAGACCTCCCACGTTTCCGCCACGCCGGGGGCCAAATTGCCTTCGGCGTCCTGCCGCACAAGGCCCTCCATGCAGTTGTTGACAACCATCAATTCCGAGGGGGTTCCGGCGATCACGGGGTCCAGCCTGCGCGGGGCCTCCTCCACGGGGAAATTGATGATCTTCCCCGAGCCGTCGTCCTTCTTCCCGCAGCCCGCCATGGCAATCGTGCAAAAACACAGTCCCGCCGCGAGCAAAATCGCCCCGGCGCGGGTGCAGATTTTTGTGATCCTATGCATAGGCTTTCCACCCACATTGTTTGATATAGCTAGTATATCACATGTTGCGCGGAATGGAAAGGCTTTTTTATCGGGCGCGCTTGCGCGAGCACACCATCAGCTGTATCTCCCTGTCCGTGGCCGCCCCGCCGCAGTAATCGCAATACGCCGCGGTAACCTCCATGCCCCTTTGCCGCAGGATTTCCTTCAGCTCCGGCAGGTCGTACAGGCGTACGGGGTCCGCGTCCTCCATGGCGATTTGCGGCTTCTGCGCCGGTTCGCCGTAGGGGATGTTCCAGCCCGCGTAGGTCATGCGCCTTGTGGCCTCGTCCCAGTCGAATTGCGCCAGGGCCAGGGATTTCTCGCCGCATTCCCAGTTTGTCTTGGGGAAATACAGCCGGGCGTGCGCCGCGTTGCACACGTCCATGAAGTGCGCGCCGCCGGGTTTGAGCGCCCCGGCGATCACATCGAAAATCTTGAGGTTTTCTTCATCGTTTTCCAGGTAGCCGATGGCTCCGTCCGCCAGGTTCAGCACGGCGTCGAACTCGTTGTCAAAAGAGACGTCCCGGATGTCCGACAAAATGAACCTCGCGGGCAGGTTTTCGAGCGCAGCGGATTTCGTTGCGTCCTCAATATACGCCGGCGTGATATCCACGCCCACCAATTTAAAACCACGGCGGGCCAGCGCCAGGGCGTGGCGCCCATAGCCGCAGGCCAGGTCGAGGATTCTCTCCCCTCCCTTAAGGCCCAGGGCCTTGATGATGAACTCCACCTGGTTTTCCGTATCCTCTGTCCAGGAGCTGTTTTTGATGTCCAAAGACCAGCCGTATTTGTACCAATCGGGGCGATTCATGGCGGGACTCCTCCTATGAAGCGAAATTATCGAAATACCCCTGGATCAGCACGATGGGCGTGCCCTTGTCGCCCGAACCGCTCACCAGGTCGCACAGGCTGCCCAGCAGGTCGGTGTATCTGCGCGGGGTGGTGCCCAGGGCCTGGGTGCCGTGCGCCTTGGCCTTGATGGCCGCCCGGGCCTCGTCCTCGCTTTTACCCGCTAGCTCGTTATCCAGCAGGAGCTTCAGCTTCAGTTCGTTGGGCGTGCCCTCCAGGCCGGGCGTGAACGCGGGCGAAACCACGGGATCCGCCAGCTCCCAAATTTGCCCCACGGGGTCCTTGAACGCGCCGTCGCCGTAGATCATCACCTCGATCTGTTTGCCTGTGGCCTCCTTCAGCCGCCGGGCGATCTCCTCCACCAGGGGCTGGCCGTCCCGGGGGAAGAGCTTCACGCTGTCCTCGCCGGATTTGTTCGAGCCCAGCAGGCCGTACTGCGCGTTGTACCCGCTGCCGTTGACGGGCGCAGATAGTATCTCATCCAGGCCGTAGACGGTCTCCGCCCCGGCCTCTTTGAGCAGCCGCTTGGAGCGGAAGCGCGAGTGGACGTCGCAGCACAGCACGTGGGGCGTGAACCGCAGCGCGCCGCGCACGTCGTTGGCGAAGACGATCTCCACGTGTTCCCCGAAGGACTTGTAGTACTCCACGTAGTCCATGCCGGTGAAGACGTGCCTGGTCTCGTAGCCGAATTTCACGCGGTAATCCTCTTCGGTGAGGATATCGGTATAAGGGTTCACCCCGGCCGCGTCGATGGCGTCCCAGCTCAGCAGGGCGTTGCCCACCTCGTCGGCGGGGTAGCTGAGCATGATATACAGCTTGCCGCAGCCCTGGGCGATGCCCTTGAGGATATTCGAAAACCGGTTGCGCGAGAGGATGGGGAAGGTGACGGCCAGCTCGCCGCCGGGGAATTTGCCGCGGATGTCCGCGGCGATCTGCGCGCACGTGGCGTAGTTGCCCTGGGCGCGGGCCACCACCGCCTCGGTGACGGCGACGACATCTCTGTCGCGCAGGGCGATGCCCTCCTCCTTCGATGCCGCCAGGACGCTTTCCACAACGATGCTCGCCATGTCGTCGCCGGCTTGAATCAACGGCGCGCGTATGCCCCGCGCCGCGGTGCCGATGGTTCTCATAAACACACCTGCCTTTCTTCGGGAAGAAATTTATGTTGCTTTTCTTCCCGCGATACATTATAATATAAACCGAGCCATAAGTAAAATTAATCTTTTTAATAATATAGATAAGGAAATGTAATGGACATCAATTTGGAGCTCTACCGGGTCTTCCGGGAGGCCGCGAAGAGCGGGAATATCTCCAAGGCGGCGGAGCGGCTGTTCGTCTCCCAGTCGGCGGTGTCCCAGGCCGTCATGCAGCTGGAAAGCAAAATCGGGGGGAAGCTCTTCGACCGCAGCGTGCGCGGCGTGACGCTCACGGCGGAGGGCGAGGTGCTGTTCTCCCGCATAGACGACGCGATGACGCTCATCGAGAACGCCCAGGCGAAATTTGCCGAGATGAAGGAGCTGAACGCGGGCAGCATCAAAATCGGGGCCTCCGACACCATATGCAGCCTGTTCCTTCTGCCCATCTTAAAGAGATTCAACGACAAGCACCCGGACATTCGCATCTCCGTGGCCAACCGCACCACGCGGGAATCATTGGAGCTGCTTAAGCGCGCGGCGGCGGACATCGCCTTCGTGAACCTGCCCGTGGAGGACGACGCCTCCCTGGAGCTCACGCCGGTGAAGGCGATACGCGATTGCTTCGTGGCCGGCGGGAAATACGCCCGGCTGGCGGACGAAACCATGCACCTGCGCGAGCTGGAGAACTATCCGTTTTTGACGCTGGAAAAGGCGAGCAACTCGCGCAAGCAGCTGGATATCTTTTTGGCGGGGCAGGGGATAGAGCTCAAGCCCGCCATCGAGCTGGGCAGCCTGGCGCTGCTGTCCGAGTTCGCGAAAATCGGCCTGGGCGTCGCGGCGACCATACGGGAGGAGGTGCGGGACATGCTGGAAAGCGGCGCGCTGCGGGAGCTGAAATTCCACGAGGCGCTGCCCGAGCGGCACATCGGCCTGGCGAGAATCAGGCATGTGAACCTCTCCTTCGCGGCAAGGGCGTTCATTGAGGAGATGCGGGCTTGAAATATTATTTTTTACTACTTGACTATCCTTCATATTTCGTTTACAATTGCATTTGAGACATAATCAAAAAAGGAGGATTATCGGTATGAGCATCTTTTTGGCAATATGGAATTTTCTGTGCGGGCTGTGGGCCCCGCTGCTGTGGCTGTTCGACAAGGGGGCGGACCTCCTGGGCAAGGGCTTTTCCTGGCTGCTGGTGGCTATCATGGGCCTGTTCCCCTCCGTGGACCTCTCCCGCCAGGACTTCAAGCAGATCCCCGACTCCATCGCCTACGCGCCCTGGTACGCCGTCTCGGCCTTTTTCCGGGACCAGCGCGCCACCCCGGAGGTGAACGCCGTCAAGGCGAACCTGGGCGGCTTCGCGCGCGGCATCTGCCACTCCGGCAGCGACTTCGGCAGGCTGCTGGAAAACAACATCAACTGGGAGCGCCTGGACTGCCCCTTCCCCTTCCCCACACCCGGCAAGCCGGAATCGGAGGACCCCCTGACCACCAGGGACGACGGCACGGTCGTCCGGACGGGCTACGAGAACTACAAGAACAACCTCATCGCCCGCCAGGCCGCCGGCCTGAAAAACATGGTCATCACGCCCTTCCCCAGGGACTTCATCGGGGGCGGGGTGGACCCGCGCACCCCCGAGGGCGAGGTGAAGCTGGCGGAGACCATCAAGTTTATCTTCAACGACCTGAAGCCCTACACGGGAGCGGTGCAGATCTCCAACGAGATCGGCGTGCCGAACTTCCAGCGGCCCCTGACCAACGAGGAGGGCGTGCGCTTCCTGGCCGTGCAGCTGGAGGCCCTGGCGCCCCTCAAGGGCAACATCCCCGTGGGCTACAACACCGCGGGCCCGCAGTTCGATATCAACTCCCTCATGAAGCCGTATCTGAAGTATGTTGACTTCTACGGCATGGACATTTACCTCGGCTGCCATGTCGGCCTGGGGAGCTTCAACTTTATCATCGGCATGTATGTGTTCGACATCATCACCATGCTCATGTGGGGCTACCTGGGCAAGCCCATCATCGTCACCGAGTTCGGGTACCTCAGCGCGGGCGTGCCGAAGACCCAGGCGGAAAAGGACACAATGCTCCGGGAGCGCTACGGCTACAACAGCGAGGCGGAGATGATCGCCGCCGCCAAGGCCGACCCGGAGGCCTTCCTGACGAAAATGGAGAGCCGCAACCCATCCATGGCGGGCTTCATCCGCAGGTTCAACTCGGAGGACCTGAGTCGCGTCTCCGGCTTCCTGACCTCCCTGGAGTGCGTCACCCATCTCTACTGCGAGCTGCCGGCGGACTACGTGATCCCGGGCTTCCCCCACACCCCGCAGGGCGAGGCCGATTTCTACGCCGACATCCTGCCCCGCTTCGCCAAGCACCCCTATGTCCTCGGCACGTTCGTCTACAACTGGAAGGACTCCACCCAATGCTACCTCTGCGGCCAGCACGACTGCCCCTCCGAGACCGGCTGGGGCCTGGTGGACTGGCAGGGCAATCCCAAACCGGCGCTGGCGGCGGTGCGGGACGCCTACGCGAAATTGAAGTAAAAATAGAAGGAGCCTTACAATGGACTGGCACACTTTCTACAACGGCATTCTGAAGGCATGGGACTACCCCGCCAGGCTTTGGCAGGGCCCGCTGCGTATTTTTGATTGGCTGATGGAATACGTCAGTAAAGGGCTGGCGGTCCTCGTCGCGCTGATTGTGGGGCTCTTCCCCCAGCTGGACCCCCTCATCGCCAGCCAAGTGGCGGGCTCCGTGGGTTATGCCCCCTGGGCGATTCTGTCCATCCCGCTGCGCAGGCAGCAGTCGCCGGAGGCAGAGGCCACCATGGCGAAGGCCGGGGGCTTCATGCGGGGCATCTGCCACGCCTACGGCGACTACGAGCAGCTGCTGGAGAACAACATCAGCTGGGAGCGCCTGGACTGCCCCTTCCCCTTTGAGGCCGACGGCGTCACCCTCACGGAGGGCTACAAGAACTACAAGCAAAACCTCATCGAGCGCCGCGACGCGGGCATGAAGACCATGGTCGTCACCCCGAACCCCGGGGCCTTCGTCGACCGGGGCATGGACCCCCGCACGCCGGAGGGCCTGGCGAAGACGACCGAGGTTGCCGTGTTCATGGTGCAGGACCTCAAGCCCTACATCAGCGCGGTGCAGATCGGCAACGAGCTGGGCCTGCCCCGCTTCATGCGCCCGCTGAACATCGAGGAGAGCGCGCAGTTCATCATCGCGCAGATCAAGGCCCTGCAGCCCGTCAAGGGGGACGTCCTGGTGGGCTACAACACCGCCGGGCCCCAGATGGACCTGAACTCCCTGGTGAAGCCCTACGGGGAGTACCTGGATTTCTTCGGACTGGATATCTACCTCGGCTGCTTCTTCGGCTTCCCCAGCTATATGTGGGTGTTCGACCTGGCCATCACCGCCATGTGGAGCTACATGCAAAAGCCTATCGTCATGGCGGAGTTCGGCTACATGAGCGCGGGCGAGCCCAAAACCACCGAGCAGAAGAACGCCCTGCTCATGGAGCGCTACGGCTACCCCAACGAGGCCGCCGTGCGGGCGGACCCGGAGGGCTTCCTGGTGGCCGTAGGGAATTACAGCAAGCAGTTCGGGGACTATATCGGTACCCATGCGGGGGAGGACCTCAACGCCTACATGTTCGGCGTGGACTGCGCCGTGCACCTCTACTGCGAACTGCCGTCGGATTTCGTCATCCCCGGCGGCTACCCCCACAGCCCGGAGGGCCAGGCGAAGTTCTACAAGGAGGTCATCCCGCGCTTCGCCAGGTACCCTTACGTCATCGGCGAGTTCATCTACGCCTGGAAGGACGCCGAGGCCTGCTACGCCTGCGGCCAGACCGATTGCCCGCAGGAGACCGGCTGGGGCCTGCTGAACGCCGACGGCAGCGCCAAGCCGTCGCTGGCGGTGGTGAAAGAGCAATACGGCAAGCTGAAGTAGAAATGTAGAGACGCACGGCAGTGCGTCTCCAACCAAAAAAACATCACTATGGGAGACGCACAGCCGTGCGTCTCTACATATTTATTACAGCCCCTCCACAAACGCCCTCAGCCTCTTCAGCGCCTCGCGTATGTCCTCGATCGAATACGCGTACGAGCAGCGCACGTGGCCCTCGCCGCAGGCCCCAAAGGCGCTGCCGGGCACCACCGCCAGGCGCTGCTCCTCCAGCAGCCTACCGCAGAATTCCTCCGACGTCATGCCGAACTGCTTGACCGAGGGGAACAGGTAGAACGCGCCCCGGGCCTCGAAGCAATCCAGGCCGATATCACGCAGCTCGGCGAGCATGAAGCGCCGCCGGGCGTCGTATTCCTTGCGCATGGCATGCACGCCCGCAGCGCCCCCGCGTAAAGCCTCCAGGCCGCCGTACTGCGCGGTGGTGGGCGCGCACATGATGATGTACTGGTGAATCTTCGTCATGGCCGCGATGAGCTCCGCCGGGCCGCAGGCGTAGCCCAGCCGCCAGCCCGTCATGGCGAAGGCCTTGGAAAAGCCATTCAGAACGATCGTCTTTTCGGCCATCCCCGGCAGGGAGGCGATGCTCACGTGGGGGGTGTCCCCGTAGGTCAGCTCGGCGTAGATTTCGTCGCTGATGACCAGGATATCGCGATCTCTTAAGACCGCCGCGATGGCCTCTAAATCTTGCTTTTCCAGGGTCGCCCCGGTGGGGTTGTTGGGGTAGCTGAGCATGATTGCTTTTGTCCTGGGCGTGATGCGCGCCTCGATGTCCTGTGCGGTGACGCGGAATTGATTCTCCTCGCGGGTCGGCACGGGCACGGGCACGCCCCC
>WQTL01000483.1 GCA_009786275.1 Bacillota bacterium
CTTCTCCAAATGGGCCGCCGTCAATCTGCTCCCGCTTGACCTGCTTCGCCTCGCCGCGCTTGAAGCGCTCGAAGAGGTCGGTCAGGCGCAGCAACTCGCGCTGGTTCCCGTAGTCGGAGAAGAAATCCACCTTGATCAGCGAATCCACCTGCTTGGAATTGACGCGTGTCCCATGGTACAGGGCGTGCAGAAGGTCCACAAAGCAGTCCCATTGGCCGCAGCGGGACAATTCATATACCTCATCGGCGACGACACTGCCCATGTGTTTCATGGAGCCCAGGCCCTTGGCGATGACGCGCCTATCGGGATCAAACGCGTAATCGCTCCTGCTGACACCAAATTTCGGTGGGGTGACGCGGATGCCGATCTTGCGGGCATAGGCAATAATCTCCGCCTGCTTTTCGAGCTTGTCGAAGACGTTCAGGGCTGTGGTCAGAAACTCCAGAGGGTGGTAGTATCGCAGATAGCCGCAGATATAGCCCGTTGCGCTGTAGGGGTCGCTGTGGTTCCAGGAGAAGGCGTAGGCGCTGGCGTCCAGGATGATCTGTATGAACGGGTCAATGACATCGGCACACTTCTCAGCGGAAATATCATAGCGGGTGGGCGCGTATGCAATGAACCGCTGCCGTATCTCCGGCAGCAGCGTTTCCGTGCCCTTCTTCTTGGCGATTGCCCGGCGCACGTTGTCGGACTCCGGCGGGCTGTAGCCGCAGAATTCCACCAAAAAGCGCATGATGGTCTCCTGCATCACGATGCGCCCGGATTCCCGGGACAGGAATTCGTTCAGCGCCGGGAAGCCGTTGTCGTAGAAATTCCCGCCGGCCACCTCCTCGCGGAAACTGGCGCAGGCGGGGCGGATGAGCCCATTGCCCAGGGACAGCAACTTGAGCATGGAGAAATCCTTCGATCGGCCGCGCAGCTTTTGCAGCGTGCTATCGGACATCAGGCGCTTCAGAAATCCTCGGGCCGACTGGCTCTCCCACTGGAAGACCAGCGTCGTATCGTCGCGGATGGATTTCCATACGTCCTCGTCCTCCAGATCCACGTTGTCCGGCGTGAGGCGTTCGATGCCCAGCAGGTCGCATGTCTGGTTGACGACCGCGATGTTATCCAGCCCGAGGATGTCGAATTTGACGAACATGAGATCGTCTAGTTCCTTCATGTCGAGCATGGAAACGGGGAACTCGGCAGTCGAGATGGTCCCCAGGCCGATGATTTCCGCGATGGGAAGGTCGCTGAGCAGCACGCCGCTGGCATGGGTGCCCACGCTGACGATGGTGTCCATGACGATGCCGACATAGCGGGCGACCTCGGTGCCGGAAGCGAAGAAGGCGTTCGGGTCGTACTCGTAGTCTTCGATGATCCGATCCACATTGCGCAGCGGAATCTCAAGGGCTCGGCAGACGTCGCGGATGGCGCCCTTCCCCTGTATGGTATTGAAGGTGACGATCTCGGCGGACTTGATCTGCGGCAGGCCCATGTGCTCCCGCAGGAGGAAGTCCTTGACCCGGACGCGATCCGCGCTGCCATAGTCGGCGTCGATGTCGGCGTTGGTGACGCGGGTGGGCGACATGAAGCGGAAGAAGTTCAGGCCGAACTTCAGGCTGTCCATCTCGGTGATGCCAAGCAGGTAGGCGATCATGCTGCCATTGACGGAACCGCGGCCATAGCCGCGGCGCACGCCGTTGGCCCGCTCCCAGTCCACCAAGTGGGCCTGGAGCAGCATATACTCCGCTGACTTGGCCGCCTGGTAAACCGCAAGCTCTTCTTCGATAACGCTGTCAAGCACTTCCGGGCTGTGCCGCTGGTTGACATAGGGGTGAACCGCGCGGGCGGCGGTGACCTTCTCGCGCAACACTTCCACGGGGTTATCGTAGAGCTTTGGATACTTCAGCCCGCGGTCAATCTCGAAGGGCTCCACCATGTCCGCGAGGACGTTCGTGTTTTCGAGAGCTTCGCCCCAAATCACCTCTGGGAGGGATTGATCGTGGAAAGCGTTCTGGCGATCGAAAGCCTCGCAAAGCTCGTTATAGGTTCGCATTTGCAGATCCCAGGAATCCTCGTCGGAGAAGTGAATGCGCTTCGCCAGCTGCATAATTTTCCGTCCGGCGATGTGATCCTCATTTAGTGCGTGGGTATCCGTGCCGGCGATGAGCGGGATGCCTGTAGCATCGTGGATCCCAAGCAGCTTGCGATTGTACTCCACCTGTCTGGGATCCATGTGGTGCCCGATCTCCAGGAAGCAGCGATGCTTTTCACGGGTGAAAAAGCGCAGCATCTTTTCTTGCACGGCCTCGTTGCCTTTGCAGAGTGCACCGCCTACGCAGGCCGTTGTGACAATGATGTTGCTACTGGTGGCGAACAGCTCGTCGAAGCTGATGCGGGGCACGTAATAGAAATGGTTTTCCAGCCTGTTATGCGAGCGCGTCACGAGCCGGTTGAGCTCCAGGAAGCCCGCATGGTTCCGGGCGATAAGCACGCAGTGGAAGTTGTCCCTGACCTTCTCTTCCAGAGTTTCCGTCAGATAGGCTTCCACCGCGTGGATGTATTTCATGCCCGCCGCCTCAATTGCGCACTTCTTCCGCCACCAGCCGTAGACATTGCCATGTTCGGAGAAGCCCAGCGCCGTCATGCCCAATTCCGCCGCGCGTGCCACGTAGTCCGAGAACTTCGTAACGGAGTCTATATTTGTGGTGCAGTTGGAAAAGTCGCTGTGCAGGTGATAGAGGGTATAGTTACGCAACGCTCCCACCTGAGTCTACCTGCTTGCGCATGAAATGCTGGAGCAGGACCTGCTGGCCACGGCCCGTGACGCGGGTCACGTTCGTGGCCGACTGGAAGCCGCCCGGGGTATCCTTGACGTGCTTGCAGTGGTAGAACACGCCGCGCTCCATGGCGTACTGTGTGGGGGTGTTGTAGTCTACGCAATCCTGCCGGATGAGGAAGCCGTCCCGCCGCAACGCCTCGCACATGCGGGTGCGGCCGTAGGGCAGCCCGTTTTGCCGCAGGATCTTCGCCATCTCGCCGAAGGAGACGCACGCATTGGACGCCGTCACGGCGTCGGCGAACTCCGCTTTCGGCAGGAGCGCGTCGATGATCCGATCCTTGTCCTCAAGGGTCTTCTGCATGATCAGTAGCGCGCGGGCCATGATTATCTCGTCGGGTTCATCCTCCGCGATGGGGATGTAGCCGCCCGTGCGGCGGATTTGCTTCAGGATCGCCTTGACCTGCCGCTTGAATTCCTTGGCGATGGGCTTGCGGGACTGCATGAGGACCTCGTAGAGACCGTCCTCGGTCAGGAACCACATCTCGCGCCGCTGACCTGATGTGTTTTCAAAACACTTCAGCTTCTCGGCTTGGTCTACCTGCTCCAGCAGTTGCCCAGTTTGCTTGATGCCGATCCACGCCGCCACATCCTTCGCCAGAAACAGCGGGTTTTCCGCATCCCCAAAAATGCGGAAGGGTTTACCCAGCACCTCGCGCTCGTCGATGATGCTGATTTGCAGGTTGCTCATATATGTACCAGTTTGCCTTTCATTGTTGTTTGTTGTTCCAGGCCATCGCCGGAATCGTCGTAATAGTGCCTCAGATTCGCCGCGATTTCCAGCAGGTCGCTGCGCTGCAGCTCGTGCGATTCCACCAGGCTCTCCTGCCGGGCTGCCTCGCGGCTGTTGCCGGCGCACAGAGCAGCTTTGCTGCGTTCCTTACAGGATTCGATCATCCCCGCAAGGTTATCCGCCTCCGCCGCGTATTGCCGGCCAAGTGCTTCCAGAGTCATGTCGCCTTTTTCCTCTCACGTCATTATGTTTACTTCCATGCTCCACCCGTAGGCTTCCGCTTGGGCGAGGACATTTGTGCTGTATTCGCTGGTGGCCTGTCCACGGTCCCATTTCCGTTTTGCGCCGCTTTCGCCATGGTTATATGCCATAAGCGCCTTGTGGGGACCGTATCTCGCCCACAGCGGGCCCAGGATGCGCAGGCCCGCGCGTACACACTGGATAGGGTCATAGAAGTCGATGGGCCCCAGTTCCTCCTGCAGCCAGCCAAAGTTGCAGCGGTTGATCTGGGCGATGCCGTGGTCGTCTGTATCGCTCACGGCATCAGGGTCAAAGTCGCTTTCGTGGCCAAGGATGCTCATCTCGACCTCGAAGGGCACGCACGCCTCCCGGCACAGAAGGTAAATCTGGCGCTGTGTGTCGGCGGTAAGCGGAACGTCCAGGGGCAAAAATCCAGGCGCCTCCTCGTTGTTGGCATAGAGGGAGTCATCCTGATCTATCCCTGCTTTTTGCACGACCGGCAAACTGCCGGCTGAAAAAGCGAAAAGCATGAGAAGCGTGGCAAGGAGCACAATCGCCGCTGCCATATGGATACGCCTATTGAAGCTGCTGTGAATCAAAAACCCCTCCTTTTGACCGTTGCAATTTTTCTCGGTAAGCGTCATTGCCGGTTTGAATACGCTGTTTTTCTTCTTCAGGGAGCGCTGACCACTTCAAATCCCTGATCTCGCGTTGCAGGCGGTGTATGATGCCTTGCAGCTCGTCCAGGGCAGCCTCCGCCGCTGACATGGCGGCGCTGCCCGGCTCCGCGTGATCGAAACGCTCTCGGATGGCGTCGTATTCCTCAAAGGTGATATACCCGTTTCCGTATGCTTCGTGGGCCTCCTCTTCGTTCTCATACGCGCTGAGCTCTTTGGCCCGCGCCAAGCGCTTTTCTATTTCCTTGCCGGCTTTGCGCTTGAGAACCTTCAGCGGGGCTTGCAGGCGGGCCAGCAATTCCTCCCGCCATTCAATTTCCAGTTTTGTTTCGCGGTCCATCAGGCAGCGCTCCTTTCTCGTCATATCCGAATTTGTGTCCGCGCGCTGAAAAGCGTATGGAATATTTCAGCCCCAGAGTCTACGGGAGCCATTTTGGGCTGAAGCAATCCTTTAGTATCGGTGACAGCTTCTACCTTTGTATATTTGCTCAGCCTGCAAATTCGTTTATCCTCGCGCGGGTCAATCTCCCTGTCCAACGCGAAAACAACAGGAATCTGCAGGCGGATCAACTCGCGCATTTGCCATTCGCTGAGGTGTGAGGTCAATAAAGCTCCAGTATTGCGGATCCCCCAGGTATCCGCCAGCATGACGGATTTGCTGCCCTCGAAGAGAATCACCTGATTGGCGCTACGGATTTGTTGCTCATTTTCGGCGAAGCCGAAGATGGTGGGCATGGCGCCGATGGAACGCATGTAGACGTATTTCGGGATTCGTTTCGCCTTGTAATCCTCGTCCAGAGTACGCCCGCAGACGTTGATGATGCTTCCGTCCGTGCCGCGCACGGGGAACACCAGGCGGTTGGAGACGCTGTCGTAACGGACTTGAAAGCGTTTCATGGAATCCATGCCGATGCCCTCGGCAAGCCATACAGACAGCTTGCCGGGCGCTTTTTCGTACATGGCGTCCATGTAGTCCGATGGCAGGACGGACTGAGGAACCTCTCCCCTGGCAGGTTGCCTTGGACGGTAACGCTTCGCGATCTTTGCCGCGTCCAGGCGCACGGCCCCGTGGAAGTCCTCGGGGATATTCGCGTAGGCCTTCAGCCGCCGCGCCGCTTCCGCTGTTTCGATACCGTGATACTCCTTGGCGAACTGCAGCGCGTCGCCGCCCATGCCGGTGGCGAAATCATAGTAGAGCTGTTTCCCGGGGTCAATGTTGAAGGAAGGTGTTCGTTCCTCCTTGAAGGGCGAAAGGCCCCAGTAACAGCCGTCGCGGCGCTGTTCCAATGAACAGTATTGCCCGATATATGCTACGAGATCGACGGCTGCAACCAGGTCTCTGAGTTCAACCACCTGCGGTGGGGCTCGTCGCCTTCGGCGCTGCAGCCGAAAACAATACAGTGAAATTACACATGACATCTTACCTCCTCGTTTTTGTGTTACGCCCGTAGCATTATATACCACAGTGCGTCGGTGCCGGATCGGACGGTGAATACCGACTTTTCGGGCGCCCTTAAAAGATCGAGCGATCAGAAATTCAATACGGCGCTTGGACTGCATGCTGCCTGGCTTCCTCATAGAGAATCAGGTTGCCGTGAAAGTGCAGGTCGATGTATTCGTCGTCGAGCATCTGCCCGCCGTTGCGGTTGAGGACCACACGCAGCTTCTTATTGCCGCAACCGGTGCCGTCCGCTTCGATTTCCTCCGGCGATTTGTCCAGGATCAGCGCGATGGTGGATGCGTTGCGGTTGATCTTGTCGCTCTCGGCGACACGGCCGGTGGTGGTGGCCTGGGCGGCTCCGATGCCGGCGATGTCCATGTCGCCGCAGATGCCGTTCTTGACAAGGTCCACAAACCTGCCAAGCTCCTGGTAGGTGCCGAAGGCGTCGCCCTCGCCGCTGCCCTTGAAGTAGTCCACGATGAGCACGTCGAGGCCCTGGGTGTGGCTGACACGCTTGGTGATCGTGTAAACGCTGTGCTCGTCGAATAACGGGATATATTTATGCGTAAACGTGTTCTGCTCCTTGAGCCACTGTACCGCCAGCACAATCCGCTGGCGTTCCTCCGGCGAATAACGGCCGGAGCGGATGCGGGAGAACTCGATACCCGTGAGATGCGCGATCATGCGCGGCGTAAACATCTTGTCACTGAGTTCACTGTCCAGGTAGAGGACCCGCATCCCGCGCCGCATGAGATCCACGGCACAATTGAGCAGCATGATGCTCTTGCCCTTCTTTGCACTGGCGGCGAACAGGAAAAGCTCGCCGCGGTCGATGGTGGCGTAGCTGTTCAGCGCGGGAAATTTGAAAGGGATGCCGGTGGATCCGCCCTGCCGCTGCTCGATCTCCTCCCAAATAGCCTCCACGACATCTCTGAACTGTGGCACATCATTGGTCGATGCAAACTCCAGCATTGCGCTGTCAAGTGAATAAATCTCCTGACGGATGTCCGCCGACAGGTTGCCGCACAGGCCCGCGCAGCGCTCCAGTTTTCTTTTCACTGTGCGGCGGAAAGCGGCCTCCACGATGTTTTCGGCGACCGGCATGTAATCCTCAGCCGAGTGCCTTGCGATCAGGTGGGATACCTCGACCAGATCCTGAATCGCTTCCAGCGGCACAGCTTCCATATGTTTCTTTGCCGCCTCGTTTGAGGACAGGATATTTGAAATATTATAGACGTCGATCTTCTCGATGCCGCGTTTGGCAAGCTCGCACAGCGCCCAGTAGATGTACGCGTTCTGCCTGTCGGTGAAATGGTTCGGACGCAGGGTCTCACAGTGGAAGTAATATGCCGGGTGGTGGATCAGCGTGGCGATCACGCCGGCTTCGCTCTCGGGCGAGGATATTTCAGGTTGAATGATAGAAGTCCTCCAACAGGTTTCGATGAAATTGGTTCATTGGCAGATTCCAGATATTTTCACGCGACGGTGGCTCAGGGCTCATGGTATTCCCAATGACAACATAGCCAACACAGCCAAGAAGGGACAACTGAATATAACAGGTTAGGGCTACGGTCAGGTCGATATCCTGTGCAACAAAAACAATATTCCGTTGGTAATTCACGCCCTGTTCCCGCGCGACATTGGAAAAAGCGATTAGCATCATACCTGACCCACAGCAGGGATCGTTGACGTTGACAAATCCCTTTTCCTTTATTTGCTCGGTCAAGTTTCCGCATGTCGATAATGCCATGAGTTTCGCGATGGGGTATGGGGTGAAAATCTGCCCTTTTTTCTTGTCACACAACTCCAGTACGGTAAATATTTCGCCCAGAAAATCTTGCTCGGGATCTTCCTCCAGCGCCTGCACCGTGAGCGCGAACAACTGCGCGACGATATCCAGCTCATTCTTTGTGTAGCCCTTGACTGTCCGCATATACATTTCTTCCCGCTGGTCATACATCTCTTTGTCTACTGCGTTGGAGATGGTACAGGCGCTCATCAGGATAAAGTCTCTCCAGGCCTGCCCGCTGTTGCGCGTACGGCACAGGGATTTAAATACCGCAAGAAATTGCTGTGCATAGGTCTTTTCGTTGGCTTTGCGCATATGCAGCCCTCCATTCCATGCTTTTTGGGTGCAAAAAATCAGCAGCCGTGAGAATGTCGGCTGCTGTTCGTTTCATTTGTGCGCTTATTTACCTATTCAGTTTTGAAAAGCGATTTCCATTGAATGTACCCTTTTTGAAATCTGTCTTGTAAAAGCCAGCGATAGCGCACGACCGGAGTTTCACTCGTATCCGCTATTTCCGCAAGCCTTTGCTCCGTTTCTTCAGCGAAGGACACCTCACAGCCGGCTCTCTCCAGCTCGAATTTGTTATAGTAAAGACCACAGGTCAGCATATTATCGTAAGTCAATGTTTTAGTTTTGATTAAACGGTTGGATAGATACTTTCTGATGCACTCTAACTGTGAATTTTCCTTGCTGGTTCCACGCAGCAATTCGTTGCCTTCAATCCGTGGGCGCGAACTCTTTATTTCCGGATTTTTGTGTACATGTACAATTGAGCCGCTCTCGCACAACCAATGGAATTCTACCAGACTCTCCGGAAAGATTTTGTAGTCACGGCCGTCGTGGTGGATTTGCATCAGGCGGAAATCCACTTCGTCGACAGTCACAAGCGTCGCCCGTTCGCACGGGACGCCTGCGAACGCAAGCCAGAGGTATACCCGGTATATGCAATCTTGCGTTCCCATCTCCGGGGCATCGAGCACTTGATCCAAGATCAGCTTTAGATGCGTTGGCGATGCGACCATATAGTCGCGCAGCTTATCCTCGATGTTCGGCTTCAGCAGGGCTACGCCGGCACTGACCGCATTTGGGTGTGTTTCTAAGTACCAAAGCCTGTATTTTTTCAGGGCGGACAGCAGTGCCCGCGTCTTTGTCGCGGAGATGGACTTTGTTATTTCGTCAAAGGCAGGCTGAAGCCGGCCGATCTGTTGCCGCACAAGGTCATCTCCCCAGGACTCCTCATATGGAGCGAAAAGCGCAAATAGCCCCGCGACACTTTCCCGCTTGGCATCATACTGATATGAAGCTGTGATAAAAGCCATTTTCTGTTCTTCGTTGTACACTGATAAACCGCCCCCTCACCATTGGTTTGTTAGAATTATACCCTTTTAGCGCTAACAATGTCAAGGGCAAATTTTTCAACTTTCCCGCTTTTCCTGCGGGTCTGCTGCCAGTTTGCGCTCATACCATGCTTTTGCAAGCGCAGCCTCCTGAGTAATCAGCGTGTTTTTCGGCATGCAAAAGGGCAAGAAAAAAGCTTCGATATTGGTGCCTTGGAAGTACACGGGTTGTTTTTCTGTCTTTGCGGCTTTCATTTCACCCCAACGCACATCAACGGTGTTGAGAACGTCGGTATCTATCCATATCGCGAGGGGGTCCGCCCAGACCAAGCGAAGCAGCTTGGCGCGGTTGCCAGCACCGCCTGCGAATGGCTCCCGCAAGTAGGGCGTGAGGTGTGCTGCATTCTGGCAACTGCTTTTCAGTTCATCCCACAGCTGAAGCTGCCGATCGACTTCGATGCGCCGATCGCCATTCATGCAGAACCCTTCACCAGGGCCGGGAGGCTCACGGTGGAGATGGGTTTGGAAGGTCATCTGGTAAATCGGGCGGGGCACCTTGTATAGGGCGTATCCGGTAGATATGAGGATACAGGGCATGTCGTCGCCCTCGTTTGGTATCCCCGTGACGTTGACGGGAGTGTTCTCGTCGTTCAGGCGAGCGTTGATGTGCTTTTTCAGTTGAGGGGTGAATTCATGCACGGTCATGTCGGTTTTCCTCTTTCCTCAGTCTTATCGGGTTCCCCATTATCGAGCCCCAGGGCTCGGCACGCCTGGCGCAATTGGCCAAGCGAGAGTTCCACACTCCGATGCCACTCAAAGCATTTATGCAATTGCCTGAACCGGCGTTGGTATTCCTGTTCGTCGTAGAAATCCTGCTCGCTGAAATATGCCACCCGGCATGTGCCGAAGTCCGCCTTCTCGCAGTTGTTTTCGATGCAAAACTGAATTCCATGCGCGGCGCTGCAGCCTTGTCTGCTGACGGTATAATACTTTCTTCCCACCTTGGTGACGATCCAAGGGACCAGTTCGTCGGAATCTTTTTTCTGCATGTTGGCGATATAGACTGTTTGCCCGATTGTCGGTTTGTTCATCCGGCAATTCCTCCTTTGCGCGCGTAATGAAATAAAGCCCAGTCTTGTGAACTGGGCTCTTTTTTTCGATTTGATACTACGGCGGTCGGCCCTTCTTCCCGCGGAACACCCTGCATAGAATAACGAGCATTCCAAACACACCGAATGAGATGGCAAGACCCAGAATATTGCAAACCATGCCATGGTCCTTCATCAGATAGCCGGCGAGGGAAAGGGCTCCGAATCCAATAGCAATTGGTGAAAACAGAAGGATGCACCCAAAAAGAAAGCCACCGGCCTTCTTGTGTTCGCTGGCATTGCTTTCCTTGTCATTGGGGGCGCTGTTCTCCAGTTCGCCGACAATGCTCCGCATGGCTGCGATTTCCGCGGATGTGTAGCCAAAGCGGTTCAGTATATAGCTGATGAGGTGCTCCGCGGTTTCCGAGGAAAAATCCCGCGGTGTTGCATCCCTGCCGAGCATCCATGAAAGCATGGTGGTATCGTGCGCCCTCCTGGCCCTCAAAACATAACCACGGAGCTTGACCGGGTTGGGCAGCGGCGGGGATATGGCCGGGTACATCGGATGGCTGATTAACCTGTTTGGGCATCCATAGTGTTCGAGATAATCTGCATAGATGCCGTGCAGTATTTGCTCAATCGCAGCCCATGCTTCGCACGGGCGCGAGGGGAATTCCCCGTGATACACAGCGTCCAGAGACTTTTTTGCGGCCTTGTTTCCGGCCAGCGCCTGCGAATACAGGCTTGTCTGCCTGCGGCCCGTGCAATCATAGCCTAAGCCTTTGATGTCTCGCTCGAAATGCTCCCGCATGACGCCGTAAGCGGTGATTGCGCTACCCGAATCGTAGACGCTTGCAAACTGGGGATCCCCATGCAATGCGCCCTCCGGTAATATGCCGTCATAACGAAAGCCGCTGTCGTACAGGATACGACGAACGGCTTCGGCTTTGCTTTTGAAGTTGGTGTTGTATCTTTCGTTCAGGCGAAAAAGGCTGTAGCTATTGGTAACACGGGATAGCTGCATATTCCGCGGTCGAGTCCAGAAGCTTGCACCCGCCTGCGTCTTGTAGTGCGGCAGCAAATCATTCGCCAAGCTTCATCACCACCTGTCAATTCCGTTGCGTTCTATTCGCGGCGGTCATAGATATCAGAAACCTCGACGCCCAAGCGAACCCTGTTATCTGCACAATAGTTCACGCCAAAGGAGGACGCTTGCGAGATCATTGGAAACAGAGCGTCAATGTTTATTTTCTGTAGCGTAAGTTTTTCCGCGACCAAATAACATGAGCCGTGTTCTTTCGTGGGCAAGTTCGGCGGCTGGAATACAAACTCAGCGCCAATATCCGCTGCCGCTTGCTTGAAGGCGCCGTACAAATCAGCCAGGACAAAAAATCTCTGCTTATTGACTGCGAAGTCTTCAAAAACAAGCTTTCCACGTTCTTCTTTCAGCGTGCGTAACGCTTCGGTCAGCCATTCCGGCGGCAGCGCGTCAGCTTCATCCGGTTCATGCTTTTTGCCGATAAAGGACACCTCCGTATTCGCGTGATCAAAATCGTCCGCCATAAAAACCTCCGGCACAGCTATTTCGAGCCAGAGGGACTCCTCGTCATAGCCAAATATGCATATGGCCGACGCTTTCATCAACGTCTCGCAAACCTGCTGCAGGTTGGTCTCATTTGCGCCAAGTTCGTCGATGCGTACAGAGATTGAAAGATCGTAAGCTTCTCTGCGAAACGTCAATTCCTCTACGGAACTGTCGCAGCGCTGCGTCATATCGTCCAGCGCGTTGTAGACGGAACGCGCTACGGCTTCACCTGCCGGCGATGTCTTTCCCAAGGTCGAGATCAGTTCATCAAAATTATGCTCCAAAATGCAATTCACTCCTCATGTGTGTTTGTATCCCTGTTATTATACATTAGACCTGTTCCAAAACCTTGCCAACCCCGGCAAGATGTGCTATAATAGGAGGTATGGATAACAAGCAGCGCATCGAGAAGTTGAAAGA
>WQTL01000484.1 GCA_009786275.1 Bacillota bacterium
CCGCAACCCCCGCGCCCGCAGCGCGAAACTCAGAGTACTGGAGAAACTGTAGGGGCGCACAGCCGCCCGCCTATATAGAAGGGATTGATGTTGGTGGCCTTGACCGAAGCCGATTTCGCCTTTTTCGAGGAAAAGGAAGCCGCCGAGCCGCAGTACAAACTGAAGCGCGAGCCTATTCACTCCATCCGCGCGCCTAAAGGCGAGTCCATGGAGCAGAAGAACCTCAAGGCGCGCAAGTCCTGGATGCAGTCGCTGGTCGCCTTCGCGGTGACCGGCCTGGTGGGGGTCTGCCTGTTCCTGGTGGTGCAGGCGGGGGCGCAGCACCACGCCTCCATGGTGGAAAACCAGCGCCTCACCGAGCAGCTCAAGATCGCCCAGCAGAACAACATCAGCTACAAGACCCAGCTGGAGCGCAAGTTCTCCCTGGAGATCATTCAGAACACGGCCCTGCGCAAGTACCACATGGTTCCCGTGGAGGGCGGCCTGGTGAAGTACCTGAATATCACGCACGGGGATCAGCGGCTGGACTAATGCTTAATGCTAAATGCTTAATGCTGAATGATGGAGGCGGGCAGCCGCCGCGCTGCAGATAATTAAGCATTAAGCATTAAGAATTAAGCATTAAGCATTCGCATATCCCTTAAGGTGGGGGGTGACTCCATGGCGCAGCGCGGCAAGCAGACAACCAGCGACCGCCTGTTCCGGCGCGCGATGATCGTGCTATTCACGCTGATCTTCGCGGGCTTCGGGGCGGGCGCCTATGGCTTGGTGAGCGTGCAGCTGATCAACGGGGCGGAGTACAACGCCAAGGCGAAGGAGAGCCAGCTGCGCGATACGGAGCTTGCCGCCCGGCGCGGGACCATCTACGACATCAACGGGGCTGCCCTGGCGCAGAGCGCCTCCGCCAGCAAGGTATACATCAACCCCAACTCCCTGGATAAGGCCGTGAACAAGGCGGAAATCCTCGACGCCCTGTGCGGCGAGCTCGCGCCCATCCTGGGCATCACGGCGGAAAAGGTGCGCAGGCAGGCGGGCTATGTCAAAAACAACTACATGGCGCTGCAGGGCCAGGTGGACATCGGCGCCATGGAGAAGGTCAACGCCTTCCGGAGCCAGGAGCTGATCGTCCAGGAGCGCACCGACGACCCCGATTACCCCGACGGGATCAAAACCACCAAGGCCACCTACAAATACTACGTGGGCGTGCAGCCGGATATCATACGCTTCTACCCCCTGGGGAACCTGGCGGCCAACGTGCTGGGCTTCACCGGGGCGGAGGACATCGGCCGGGCGGGCCTGGAGCTCTTCTACAACCGCACGCTTACGGGCACGCCGGGGCGCATCGTCTCGGCAAAAAACGCCGCGGACGCCGACCTGCCCATCGACTACGAATCCATCTACGATCCCGTGCCGGGCCACAGCCTGGTGCTCACCATCGACGAGGTCGTCCAGCGCTACCTGGAGCGCGCGCTGGAGCAGGCGAAGATCGACGCCAAGGCCAAGGCGGCCTACGGCATCGTCATGGACGTGAAGACCGGCGCGGTGCTGGGCATGGCCTGCGCCCCGAACTACGACCCCGCCAACTACCAGCAGATCCACGACAAAGAGTTACGCGCCCGGATAGCGTCCATCGCGGATGAGGAAGAAAGGGAAAAAGCATTCAACAACGCCATGATGGCGCAGTGGCGCAACGGCACCCTGGAGCTCACCTACGAGCCCGGTTCGGTGTTCAAGACCATCACCTTCTCCGCGGCCCTGGAGGAGGGCATCGTGGACCAGGACACGCATTTCAGCTGCGGCGGCTCCATCCGCATCGCCAACCGCACCATGCGCTGCCACAAGCAGGGCGGCCACGGCCCGCAGGTCCTGGCGGAGGGCCTGATGAACTCCTGCAACCCCTTTACCATCTGGATCGGGCAGCAGCTGGGCGTGGAGAAATTCTACAAGTACTTCGAGGGCTTCGGCTTCACCGAGCCCACGGGTATCGACCTGCCCGGCGAGTACAGCCCCCGCAAGGGCGTGAACATCCACGCCCAGGAGAACATGGGCATCGTGGAGCTGGCGTCGTGCTCCTTCGGGCAGAGCTTCGAGGCCTCGCCCATCCAGATCATCACGGCGGTGTCGGCCATCGCCAACGGGGGCAGGCTCATGCGGCCCTACATCGTGGAACGGGAGCTCAACGAGGACGGCCAGGTGGTCCGGCAAACCCAGCCCGTCGTGCGCCGCCAGGTGATCTCGGAGAACACGGCCCGGCAGATACGCGTCATGATGGAGGGGGTGGTCGTGTCCGGCACGGGCAAGAACGGCTATGTGGCGGGCGCGCACGTGGCGGGAAAGACCGGCACCAGCCAGAAGCTTTCCGACCCGGAGGGCGGCTATGTGGCCTCCTTCTGCGCCTTCGCCCCGGCGGATAACCCCGAGGTGGCCCTGCTCATCGCCATCGACGACCCCCAGGGCATGATCAACGGCGGGCAGATCGCGGCCCCCCCCGCGGCGCAAATTATGGAGAACGTGCTGGCGCATAAAAATATTGAAATGCGTTACACTGAAAAAGAGCAGGAGGAGCTGGGCGGCTCCACGCCCGATATGAGCCGCAGGCCCGTCGGCGAAGCCAAATCCTATTTGGAGCAGGCCGGCTTCCGCGTGCAGGTGATAGGCGAGGGCGCGGGCGTGCTGCACCAGATCCCCGAGCCCGGCCAGTCCATCGCCAAGGGCGGCCTGGTCATCCTCTACACCGACGGCAGCGAGTCCAACCATACCGTCACCGTGCCCAAGCTCACGGGCATGTCCATCAACCAGGCGTCCCGGGAGGCCGCCGCCGCGGGCCTGAACGTCAAGCTCACCGGCAACTTCGATTCCAACGGCCTGATCACCTACCGCCAGAGCATCCCCGCCGGCAGCCGGGTCCCCCTGGGCTCCACCGTGACGGTGCACTTCGTCTCCAACATCGGCGTGATCGACAGCGCGGAGGGCGGGGACACCGCCGGGGACGCCGTCGAGGAGGCCGCCGAACCCGCCGAGGACTAATTATTTTTTGAATAGAGAACGCTATGCTTTTACATGATCTTTTCCGGGGAATCGAATATACGGGAACGCTTCCGCCGGGCGGCGAAATCCCCCTGGTGACGGAGGACAGCCGCCGGGTCGTCCCCGGCTGCGTATTCGTCTGCGCCGAGGGCAAAAACTTCGACGGCCACGCGTTCGCGCGGCAGGCCGTCGGGCAGGGCGCGGCCTGCGTCGTCGCGCAAAAAGATACCGGGGTAAGCCCGCAAATTCTAGTGAAGAACGCGCGTGAAACCTACGCGCTGCTCTGCGGGAATTTCTTCGGCAACCCGGCGCGCAAGTTGATTCTCGTGGGCGTCACCGGAACGAACGGCAAAACCACCATCGCCTGCCTGCTCAAAGAGATTTTCGACGCGGCGGGCTACAAGTCCGGCCTCATCGGCACCCTCAAAATCCTGGTCGATCAGGAGGAGCTTTCCACCGACCCCGACATCCCCACCACGCCCGGCCCCTGGCGGCTCCACTACCTCTTCGCCAGAATGCTCGCCGCCGGCTGCACCCACTGCTTCATGGAGGTTTCCTCCATGGCGCTGGTGCAGCAACGCTGCGCGGGCCTGCGCTTCGCGGCGGGCATCTACACCAACCTGACCCAGGACCACCTGGACTACCACGGCACCTTCGAGGCCTATTTCGAGGCCAAGAAGCTGCTCTTCTTCCAAAGCGGCATCGCCGTGGTGAACGTCGACGACGAATACGGCCCGGGCATGCTCGAGGGCATCCCCGCCAGGCCCGTGACCTACTCCCTCACCGATAACCACGCGGATTACACCGCCAAGAACGTGCGCCTGCTGCCCGAGGGCGTGAGCTACGAGCTGGTCAGCCGCGGGCAGATCGGGCGCATCCGCTTCTGCACGCCGGGGGAATTCTCGGTATACAACTCCATGGCGGCGGCCTGCGCGGCGCTGGAGCTGGGCCTGCCTCTCGAACAGGTGCAGGAGGCACTCGCCCAAAGCGAGGGCGTCAAGGGACGCATGGAGGTCCTCCAGGCCGAAGCGCCCTACACCATCATCATCGACTACGCGCACTCCCCCGACGGCCTGGACAAGGTGCTGCGGACCCTGCGGCAGATTGTCCAGGGCCGCGTCATCTGCGTGTTCGGCTGCGGGGGCGAGCGCGACGTGGACAAACGCCCCATGATGGGGCGCATCGCGGCGGAGCTGTCCGACGTCGCCATCGTGTCCTCCGATAACCCCCGCGGCGAGGACCCGCGGGCCATCATCGCGGACGTGGTAGCGGGCATGAAGCGCGGTCGGGCGCAGGTCGTCACAGAGCCGGATAGGGCGCGCGCCGTGGTGCTGGCGCTGAAGAAGGCCCGGGAGGGCGACACCGTGCTGCTGGCGGGCAAGGGCCACGAGGACTACCAGGTCCTGGCCGGGGGCAAGGTGCACCTGGACGAGCGGGACATCGTATTTTCCATCCTGAAATGCAGGAAGCGCGCCGCGGAAAGAAAGTGCATGCAGAATTAGAACGGGATGTGGACGGAGGTTGGCCATATGAATCAATTTTTAGTGATGGCCCTGGCGGCGGGCGCGGCCATGGCAACCACGGCGCTGCTGGGCTATGTGTTCATCCCCTGGCTGCACAAGCTGCGCTTCGGCCAGGTGATCCTGGACATCGGCCCCAGCTGGCACAAGCACAAGCAGGGCACGCCCACCATGGGCGGGTTCATGTTCATCATCGGCATCCTCGTCTCGGCGGCGGCGGCCTTCGCGGCGGACTACGCCGCGCGGGGCAGGCTGCTTTCGGGCGCGCTGGCGGGCTTCACACTGCAAGGGGTGAACGGCAAGTTGGCCTCCGGGCTGCTCATGGCGCTGTTCTTCGGCCTGATGGGCTTCGCCGACGACTACGTGAAGGTCGTGAAAAAGCGCAACATGGGCCTTGCCGCCTGGCAGAAGACCGTGGCGCAGATCCTCATCAGCGCGGGCTACCTCATCAGCCTGTGGCTCACCATGGGCAAGGACCCCTATACACTCGTGCCCTTCGTGGGGCAGGTGCGCCTGCCCGCGTTCTTCTTCTTCGCCTTCGGCTTCGCGGTGATCTACGCCACGGTGAACGCCGCGAATTTCACCGACGGCGTGGACGGCCTGTGTTCCGGCGTGACCATCACGGCGGCGGCGGGCCTGGGGGCCTTCGCCGTGCTGCGGGGGATGTTCGGCGTGGGCGTGGTGGCCGCGGCAACAATCGGGGGCCTGGCCGGCTTCCTGGTGTGGAACCGCAACCCCGCCAAGGTCATCATGGGCGATACCGGCTCGAACTTCCTCGGCGGGCTGATGCTTGCCATGGCCTTCGCGCTGGATTGCCCGGTCATATTGCTGCTCATGTGCCTCATCTATGTGATCGAGGGCATGTCGGACGTTTTACAGATCGGCTACTACAAGCTTTCGGGCGGCAAGCGCATCTTCAAGATGGCGCCCATCCACCACCACTTCGAGATGAGCGGCTGGAAGGAAAAGAAGATCGGCTGGGTATTCTCCCTGGTGAACCTCCTGGGCGCGATCGCGGGATTGGCTGTGGTTTGGTTCGGCCTGAAAGCATTTTTAGATATTAGATACTAGATACTAGATGTTAGACACTAGACATTAGCCATTAGATTTCTTGGTCTCGGCTTCGTTTAAAATCTAATATCTAACATCTAAAATCTAGAACGGAGTGAACGCATGGCCCGCGACGAAACCCTCGAATGGGGCGCCCCACGGCGTCCGGAAAAAAAGCAGCCGCTGGCGCAGAGGCTCTTCGCCTACGGCGGCTTCGATTTCCCCTTCATGCTCATCGTCACGGTGCTGCTGTGCGTGGGGCTGGTGATGATGTTCTCCGCCAGCTACGTCAACGCCCTCAAGCACGAGAACGACGCCTACTACTACATCAAGCGGCAGGGGATTTTCGCGGTGCTGGGCCTCGTCACCATGCTGGGCCTTTCCAAGGTGAACCTCAACGTGCTGCGGGGGCTCGCCATCCCCGCCATATTGGTCGCATTCGCGCTGCTGGCCGCCGTGCTGTTCTACCATACAAATTTCGGCGAGTTCCGGCGATGGCTCCCCATCGGCAGCCGCGCCAACCCCATCCTGACCCTCCAGCCCTCGGAGCTGGCGAAAATGGCGCTGATCCTCTTTTTCGCCTACGCCATGGAAAAATTCCAGCGGCCCAGCTACGCCCTTTCCCGGGACGCGGGGCTGATTTCGGGCCGGGGCACGCGGATACGGCGTTTCGCGCTGCGCTGGTGGAGCACGGGGCTCTACATGGCGGTGCTGCTGGCCATGGTGGCGCTGATCTACCTGGAAAACCACATCTCCGGCATGGTCATCACCTTAGGCATCGGCGCGCTGATGATCTTCATCGGCGAGCAGCGCATCCCCCTGTGGATCTACGTGGCGCTGGTGGGCGCGGGCGTCCTGGTCGTGATGACCGTGCTGAAGAACCCCTCCATCCTGCCCGAGCACGCCGCCGCCCGTATCGAATCCTTCAAGGACCCCATGAGCGATCTGCAAGGCGCGGGCTGGCAGACCTACCAGTCCCTACTGGCGGTGGGCTCGGGGGGCTGGTTCGGCCAGGGTTGGGGCAAGTCCATCCAGAAGCACCTGTACCTGCCCGAGCCGCAGAACGACTTCGTGTTCGCCATCGTGTGCGAGGAGCTGGGCTTCGTCGGCGCGTTCGTGATCCTGCTGCTGTTCATCGCCCTGGTGTGGCGCGGCTTCATGATCGCCCTGCACACAAAAGAGCGTTTCGGCTCCCTGCTGGTCATCGGCATCGTGCTTCAGGTCGGCCTTCAAACGGCGCTGAACATCGGCGTGGTGACCGCCGTGCTGCCCAACACGGGCATCCCCTTGCCCTTCTTCAGCTACGGGGGCACGGCGCTGCTCATGCTCATGGCGGAAATGGGGATTGTGCTGGCTGTATCACGTGTATCAAGGGAGATCAAGCGATGAAACAAGAGTTTTCCGCGCGCCCCGCAGCCATCTCCGAGCAGTACTGCAAGGACTGCTATTGCTCCTGGCAGGGCTTCGTGACGGGCATGCCCTCCCTGGTGTTCGTGGTCACGGGCTGGAAAAAGAACGGGAATGAAAACGCCTGCCTGCAATCCTGGGCAAGCTTTTTGAACGACGGACCCGACGGCTTTGTCTGCGTCATGCCGGCCAACAAGGGCGGACACATGTACAAATCGCTGAAAAGAACCCGCGCCTGCGTGCTGAACTTCCCCTCGAACGGCGTCTATGGCCGCTGCGTCAAAACCATCGGGAACAATCAGTGGGAGGCGGACGAAATCACCGCCGCCGGGTTGACGGCGGAACCGGCCTCGAAGGTCAACGCCCCGCGCATCAAAGAGTGCTTTCTGAACATCGAATGCAAATTCCTATGGGAACATAAGGGTCTGGTCGCCGTGAAGGCCGTCAACATCTGCATGGACAGCGGCCATTACGATCAAAGCAGGCTGGGCCGCTACGGCAAAACCGGTTACCTATATCAGATCGACCAGGCCACCAACCCCGAAACGGGCGAAATCGCGCCCTTCGGCCCCGGCATCATAGAGCAGGGCGATCCCGTCCCGTGGGAAACAAAATAAAGTAGAGACGCACGGCAGTGCGTCTCCCCGCAAAGAAATAAACAAGGGGTTTTAGTCATGTTCGACACCAAAACCATCCTCTTCGCCGCCGGGGGCACGGCGGGGCACATCAACCCGGCGCTTTCCGTGGCCGGGCTGGTGCGCTACCTCCACCCCGGCTGCGATATCCACTTCGCCGGCACGGCGGACCACATGGAGGCCCAGCTCGTCCCGGCGGCGGGCTACGCCTTCCATACCATCGACATCAGCGGCTTCCAGCGGGATTTCAGCCCGGCGAGCATCAAGCGCAACTTAGGCACCCTGCGTAAGCTGATGACCGTCACCGGCCAGGTGAGGAAGCTGCTGAAGGAAATTCAACCCGACCTCGTGGTCGGCTTCGGGGGCTACGTCAGCGGGCCGGTGCTGCGCGCGGCGGCCAGGGCGGGCATCCCCACGGCCATCCACGAGCAGAACGCCTTCCCCGGCGTGACCAACAAGGCCCTGGCCAAAATGGTCAACGCCGTGATGCTCACCAGCGAAGAGGCCGGGCCGCGCATGAAATGCAAAAACGAGCCCGTCCACACGGGCCTGCCGATTCGCCGCGAATTCTACGCCTGCGCCCGCACCCAATGCCGCAAGGAGCTGCGCCTGGACGACCGCCCCATGGTATTGTCCATGGGCGGCTCGCAGGGGGCGCGCGCGGTGAACGAGGCCGTCTGCGGCATGATCGCAGCGCTCGCGCCGACACGCAGCGTGTATTTCTGCCACGCCTACGGGCAGCACGGGCTCACTTTCCCCGATGATTTACGCGCACAAAAGGTTGATCCTAACGCGCCGGAGTTCAACCTGCGGGAGTACATCGACGACACGGCCCGCCGCATGGCCGCCGCCGACCTCTTCATCGGCCGGGCCGGGGCCAGCACCATCAACGAGCTGCAGGCCACGGGCAAGCCCGCCGTGCTCATCCCCTACCCCTACGCGGCGGAAAACCACCAATTCTACAACGCCAAAACCCTTGCCGACTGCGGCGCGGCCATCGTGATTGAGGAGAAGGACCTCACCCCGCGGCTGCTCACCAAAACCGTACAAGAGCTCCTCGCCGACCCCGCGCGCCTGCGCGCCATGGGCGAGGCCGCCAAAGCCATGGCAGTCACCGACGCCGGCGAGCGCATTTACGAGGTCCTGTGCGGCCTGGTGTAACCTGTAGGGGCTTCCCCGCATACAATGCTATATAATACTTGTATGTGGGAGGACACCCGCGATGTCTTCATTCGTGATTCAGGGCGGCGCCCGCCTGGAGGGCGAACATACCGTGCAGGGGGCGAAGAACAGCGCCCTGCCCATCCTGGCGGCGGCTGTGGCGGCCCGGGGGGAGTGCGTGCTCCACGGCTGCCCGGACCTCTCCGACGTGCGCGCCACCCTGACCATCCTGGAATCCCTGGGCTGCGCGGTGCGGCGGCAGGGCGGCGCGCTGGTGGTGGATTCCTCCTGCCTGTGCCGCTGCGAAATCCCCGAGCGCCTGATGCGCGAAATGCGCTCGTCCATCGTATTCCTGGGGCCGCTGCTCTCTGCCATGGGCTGCGCCAATTTGAGCGCCCCCGGCGGCTGCGACATCGGCGAGCGGCCCATCGATCTGCACCTGGAGACCATGCGCGCCCTGGGCGTGCGGGTCATCGAGGAAAACGGCCGGCTGCGCTGCGACGCCCGGGCCGGGCTCCGGGGCGCGCGCTGCTCGCTGCACTTCCCCAGCGTGGGGGCGACGGAAAATCTCATGATCGCCGCGAGCACGGCCAAGGGCGTCACGGTGCTCACCAACGCCGCGCGCGAGCCCGAAATCGCGGACCTGGCGGCCTTCCTGAACGCCTGCGGCGCGAAAATCTACGGCGCGGGCGAGGGCGCCCTGGTCGTCGAGGGCGTGGAGCGCCTGCACGGCGCGGAGCACACCGTGATCCCCGACCGTATCACCGCCGTGACATTTTTGACCGCCGCGGCCCTCACCGGCGGGGAGATCCTGCTCCGCGGCGCGCGGCCCTCCCACATGGACGCCATGCTCTCCGTGCTGGAGCAATCGGGCTGCCGGCTGTGCCGCCCGGGCGGCGATACGCTGTACCTGCGCATGCAGGGCCGCCCGCGCCGCCTGCCCACCATCCGCACCATGCCCTACCCCGGCTTCCCCACCGACGCCCAGGCCCTCTTCATGGTCCTGGCCGCCCTGGCGGAGGGCGCGAGCATCATCACCGAAACCATTTTCGAGAACCGCTTCCGCCACGTGGCGCAGCTGCGGCGCATGGGCGCGTTCATCCGCGTGGAGGGCCGCGTGGCCGTGGTGGAGGGCCGGCGGTTCCTCCAGGGCGCGCGGGTGGAGGCCTGCGATTTACGCGCGGGCGCGGCGCTGGTGCTGGCCGGTCTGGCAGCCGAGGGCGAAACCCGGGTTCGCAAAATCGAACACGTGGACCGCGGCTGCGAGCATTTTGAGGGGGACTTGGCGCTGCTGGGCGCGAATATTGTGCGTGAGGAAGATGACCTTGGCCAAGAAGACGAAGAAGCCTAGAAAAAAGATGAACCCGCGGCTGTTCCGCAAGCTTCTCAAAACCGCGCTGGCGCTTGCGGTGCTGGGGGGGCTTGCGGCGCTGTCGCTGACGGTGCTGTTCCCCGTGCGGCGCTGCACCGCCGAGGGCGAGACCCGCTACAGCGCGGACCGTTTCGCCGAGGCCATGGAGATCGGCGCCGCCAAGATGAACCTCTTCACGGCGGATACGGACGAGCTCACCGAGAAGATCCACGCCGCCCTGCCCTACGCGCGGGTGGTGAAGCTGTCGCGCCGCCTGCCCGGCACGCTGCACCTGGTCGTGGAGGAGCGCGCCCCCGCCTTCGCCCAGCAGCAGGGCAAGCTCTGGTGGCTGCTGACCCGGGAAGGGCGGCTGCTCGGCACGGAAAACGCGATGCCGGAGGGCCTCATGCCCATCACCGGCGCGGCGCTGCTGAAGCCCGTACCGGGCCAATTGGCCGCCTGGAAGAACGCCTTCACCACGCCGGCGGATATCGCGGCGCTGCTGGCCTGCCTGCGGGAGAGCAGCCTGTGGCCCGACATTACGGCGTTGCGCATCTCCACCGCCGCCCCGCCCGACGCCGTCTACCAGGACCGCATCCGCATCCGCTTCGGCACGGCCACGCCCTCGGCGGCCGCCAGCCAGGAGGCCATGCTGGCCGAGAAACTGCGCATGGCCGAGGAGGTCATCGCCGAAAAGAACGCGCAGAACCCCCTCCAGCGCGGCATCCTGGACCTGAGCACCTACGGCAAGGCCTATTTCACGGCGGACTGGGATTAAATTCCCCTCTGTGGAGGGGTGGTGCGCGGCACCGGGGTGGTTGTGCGGAGCACCCAAGAAAAGTTTATTTTTCCCTTGTGTTTTCCCGGGGGATATGCTAAAATGTAAAGGTATGGAATAACTGCTTTATCAAGCTGCAATATAGACTGGAGGGATACGATTGCCTTCTTTTGAGCTGGCCAACGACGTGGCCTCGGCCGTGCAGATCAAAGTCATAGGGGTGGGCGGGGGCGGCGGCAACGCCGTGAACCGCATGGTGACCGGGGGCGTGCAGGGCGCGGAATTTCTCGTGGTGAACACGGACAAGCAGATCCTCGGGGAGTCCATCGCCACCCACAAAATACAGATCGGCGAGCGCACCACCCGGGGCCTGGGCTGCGGGGGCGACCCCGGCATCGGCATGAAGGCCGCCGAGGAGAGCCGCGAAGCCATCACCGACATCCTGCGCGGGGCGGACATGGTATTCCTCACCGCGGGGATGGGGGGCGGCACGGGGACCGGCGCCGCGCCCATCATCGCCGAAATCTCAAAGGAAATGGGCATCCTCACCGTCGGGGTCGTCACCAAGCCCTTCAAGTTCGAGGGCAAGCTGCGCATGGACCAGGCCGTGGCGGGTATCAACCGGCTCAACGCCTGCGTGGACAGCCTCATCGTCATCCCCAACGAGCACCTCAAGCGCCTGAAGACCGACGGCCGGCTCCCCATGAAGGAGGCCTTCTCCATGGCCGACCAGGTTTTGGTGGAGGGCGTGCGCAACATATCGGAGCTCATCAAGGTGCCCGCGTACATCAACCTGGATTTCGCGGACGTGAGCACCGTCATGCGCGGCGCGGGCTACGCCCACCTGGGCGTGGGGCGCGCCAAGGGCCCGGAAAAAGCCAAGCAGGCCGCCCAGCAGGCGATCTCCAGCCCCCTGCTGGAGACCACCATCGACGGCGCCAGCGGCCTGATCATCAACATCCGCGCCAGCGACGACATCGACCTGGACGAGGTGGAGGCCGCCGTGGACATGATCACCGAGACCGCCGACCCCGCCGCCCGGGTGATCTGGGGCATCCTCATGGACGAGGAGATGCAGGACGAGCTTGCCGTCACGGTGATCGCCACGGGCTTCGACCCCGCGAAGAAGGAGCGGGAAGCGCCCGCCCCCGCGCCCGAACCCGCCGCCCGGGTGAAGGATATCCCCTGGAGCAACCTGGATTTCCCGCAGTTCGACCCCGTGCGCCCCGCCTCCCGCCCCCCCCGGGCCGAGGCGGTCACCGCGCCCATCGAGGCGGCGGAGGTGGGAGGTATCGGGGGAAACCCTTTCGCAA
>WQTL01000485.1 GCA_009786275.1 Bacillota bacterium
TGTGGCTGGCGGTGATCACGATCCCCGTATGCGCCCCAAAGTGCCGCACGGCAAAGCTGAGCATGGGTGTCGGGCGCGCGTCCCGGAACAAATACACCCGCACGCCGTTGGCGCGCAGCACCTCCGCGCTGTGCTCCGCGAACTCCTTCGAGCAGCGGCGGGTGTCGTAGGCGACGCAGGCACGTAATTCAACTTCGGGATATTCTTTTTTAATAAAGTTGGCCAGTCCCTGCGTGGCACGGCCCACCACATAGTGGTTCATGCGGTTGCTGCCCGCGCCGATCTCGGCCCGCAGCCCCCCCGTGCCGAAGGCCAGGTTGCGGTAGAACGCGTCGGTGCGGTCGCCGCCGGCCAGGGCTTCCAGCTCGGCCCGCCAGAAATTGCCCTGCGGGACGTTTGCCAGCCAGCGTTCGTATTCCAGGAGCGCTTCGTTTTTCATGATCAATTCCTTTCTCTGTTGTACGCAGTCGGCGCTGCGCCCGGGGTCCGCCGGGGTGTTGAACGCGTAATCCAGCAGGGCATCGAGGGTCGTGGTAGCGACATGCAGGCGCGTGTCGCTGGAGGCATAGTAGACCGCGACTTCATTGCCGTTGACCGCCGCGCCGTTGCAGAACAGCACGTTGGAGACGTCGCCCACGCGCTCCGGCCCCAGGGGGGCCAGCAGGTAACCGGAGGGTTCGGCGATGACCCGCCAGGGCTCTTCCAAATCCGTCACGAAGGCGTAGAGCACATAGCGCAGGCCGGAAGCGGTGTTGCGCACACCATGGGCGATGTGCAGCCAGCCCCTGTCCGTGCGGATGGGCGGGGCCCCCGCGCCGTTCTTCGCCTCGGTGATCTTGTGGTACTCCCTGGGGCTGACGAGAATCTCGTCCGTAATCTCCGCGTTTTCGATGTCCGCGCAGGCGGCGTAGCAGATACCGCCCCCGCTGCCCGCGTCGATAAAGCCGTCCTGCGGGCGGGTGAGGAAGGCGTATTTGCCGTCCGCAAAGGCCGGGAAGAGCGCCACGTTGCGCTGCTGGGACGCGGCCTTCAGGTTGGGCAGGCGCTCCCAATGGCGCAGATCCTTCGTGCGCACGATGCCGCAGGCCGCCACCGCCGCCGAGGGGTCGGGGTCGGCGGGGTCCTTGCTTTCGGAGCAGAACAGGCCGTAGATCCAGCCGTCCTCGTGCCGCGTCAGCCGCAGGTCGTAGACATTCGTCTCCTCCGGCTGGGTGTCGGGCAGCTCAATCATGCGCTCGAAGCGGAAGCCCTCTGTAGGCGTATCGCTGCTTGCCAGGGCGAAGAAGGACTTGCGGTCGCAGCCCTCCGCCCGCGCGGCGAGATAATATTTCCCGCCCAGATACATCGCCCCGCTGTTGAACACCGCGTTGACGCCCAGGCGCTCCAGGCACAGGGGGTTGGTTTCGGCGTCCAGGTCGTAGCGCCAGTGGGGCGGCACGTGCGCCCGGGTGAGCACGGGGCGCGCCCAGCGCTGTAAGACGCCGCCGCCCTCTTCGGGCGCGTTGGGGCGGGCGATGAGGGCTTCGTATTCCTCCAAAAGCTGTTTCGCGCGTTCGGTCATGGGGGGCCTCCTTGGGTGGAAGATAAGGCGGGCGGCAAGAATGCCGCCCTTATGGATACTATTTTATCCCAAAGGGGCGCAAATGTCAACGTTTTCTCTTGCATTTCTCCCCCGCCCGTTATATAATACAAATATCATAAACCAAAGGGGAAAACCATATGAAAATCAGACGGATTCTCAGCGCACTGCTCTGCGCCTGCGTGATTCTGGCGGCGGCCTGCGTCCCCGCGGCGGCGGCGAAGAGCTGCAACTGCGGCGAGGTCGTGCAGGTGTATATGGAGGGCTTCGGCAGCTCGCTGTATTACGACTACGGCACGCCCGAGCAGCGCAAGGCCGAAATGGCCGAGACGGACGACCTGCCCGCCGGCATTTGGGCGCTGCTCAAGAGCATCCCCCTAAGCGTGCTGAAGTGGAGCTGGTCCCCCTTTGCCAGCGGCGCGGGCGCGCTGGTCAACAGCATCATGGGGCACCTGGCCATGGACCAGGACGGCAACAGCATCGAGCCCATCAGCGAGCATTGGCGGATCAACCCAGACCAGGACCACCGCGAAAGCCCCGAATACCGCTTCCACTACGACTTCCGCATCGACCCCTTCGAGGCCGCAAAGCAGCTCGACGAGTTCATCGAGGCCGTGGTCAAGGCCACCGGGCACGGCAAAATCGCCCTCACCGGGCACAGCGAGGGCGCGATTGTCACCATGACGTATCTGAAGGTCTACGGTTCCAAGCGCCTGGAGTCCTTCATCATGCTCAACGGGGCCTGGCAGGGGCTCACCATGGTGGGGGAGCTGTTCACGGGCAAGTTCGGCCTTTCCGCCGCCTCCGTGACCAACTACATAGCCGACCTGGACGACGGCTCGGGTAGCCTGAAGAACGCCATGACGCTGCTGCGCAAGTCGCACCTGCTGGACTTCCTGGAGCCCCTGGGGGATGGACTCATCGACAGGATGGGCGACCAGATCTACGCCGAGACCCTCATGCCGCTGCTCGGGAGCATGCCGATGATCTGGGCCTTCGTGCCGCAGGAGTACTACCCCGAGGCGCGTAAGCTCATCGCCGGGGACCCGCGGTACGCCAAGCTGCTGGCCAAAGCGGACAAATACCACAGCGAGGTGCAGTCCCAGGCGGGCAAGCTCCTCAAAAAGGCCGCGGACAAGGGCGTGAAGCTCGCGATCATCGCGGGCTACGGCTCCCATCCCATCCCCGTGACGAAAAACGCCGCCTACCAGAACGACAGCATGATCGACACGGCCTACGAGGCCGGTTTCGCCACCGCCGCCCCCATCGGCCAGACATTGCCCGGCGTCGACCCGACGTCAAGCAAGTCCAAATACCGTTCGCCCGACGGGATCTTCGACGCCAGCACCTGCCTGTTCCCGGATTACACCTGGTTCGTGAAGGGCAGCGTGCACGAGTCCGGGCCCTCGCGCGAGCTGCGCCAGTGGATCATCCACAGCAAAACGCAGCCCACCGTATGGAGCAGCAAGGACTGGCCGCAATATTTGATCAAGAACAGCGAGGGGAAGGCCGTGCCGAATAAATAGCAATATTTGGATGCCAGCGCATCGCATATTCGCATCGCGCAAGCTCATACTACCATTGATGCTTTGAGGTAGAGAATGTGCTTCTACGCGACAGAGATGCGGGGATTCGCACACCCGCCAATAGCATCATGAAAGAGTCGCACTTTGTTGTACGGCTCTTTTTTATGTAGAGACGCACGGCAGTGCGTCTCCGGCGAAAAAAGCATCCTCGGATTTTGTAGAGACGCACTGCCGTGCGTCTCTACATCATTTGGATGCGAATAACATTCTCACCCCAAAAAGTCTTTCAACCGCTTGCTCCGGCTCGGGTGCCGCAGCTTACGCAGGGCCTTGGCCTCGATCTGGCGTATGCGCTCGCGGGTAACGTTGAACTCCTTGCCGACTTCCTCCAGGGTATGGGGGTGCCCGTCCTCCAGGCCGAAGCGCATGGCGAGGACCTTTTCCTCCCGCGTGGTGAGGGTTTTGAGCACCTCGCCCAGCTGCTCCTTCAGCAGGAGCATGCTGGCCTTGTCCGCCGGGGCGGGGGCGTCCTCGTCGGGGATGAAGTCGCCCAGCAGGCTGTCCTCCTCCTCGCCGATGGGGGTTTCCAGCGAAACCGGCTCCTGGGCCACGCGCATGATCTCCCGCACGCGCTGCGGCTCCATCTCCAGGCGCTCGGCGATCTCCTCCACGGAGGGGTCGCGGCCGTTCTCGTGCAGCAGCTGCGTATTGGCCTTCTTGACCTTGTTGATGGTCTCCACCATGTGCACGGGGATGCGGATGGTGCGGGCCTGGTCGGCGATGGCGCGGGTGATGGCCTGCCGGATCCACCACGTGGCGTAGGTGCTGAACTTGAAGCCCTTGGTGTAGTCGAACTTGTCCACGGCCTTGATGAGCCCCAGGTTGCCCTCCTGGATCAAATCCAGGAACTGCATGCCGCGGCCCACGTAGCGCTTGGCGATGCTCACCACCAGGCGCAGGTTCGCCTCGGCCAGGCGCTTTTTGGCGTAGGGGTCGTCGTCGGCGATGCGAATCGCCAATTCGATCTCCTCCTCGGGGGTGAGCAGCGGCACCCGGCCGATCTCTTTGAGATAGACCTTCACCGGGTCGTCCAGCAGCTGGTTCTTGTCGTCCACCGCCAGGCTCACGTCGGCCTCCTTGGGCGGCTCCAGGTCGAAATCCAGGGCCAGCTCGGCGAAGTCGTCGATGATCTCGATGCCCTGTTTCTCCAGTGTCTCGTAGATCTTGTCCAGCTCCTCCAGATCCACCGCCGTATCCAGGAACACCGCGTCGATCTCCTGCGCCGTGACTTTGCCGGTGGCCACCCCCTTATCGATAAGGGCCTTCACTGTGCCGGCGGTTTTTTTCTCTTCCATCTAGTCGTCCTCCGTATGGTTCTTCATTTTGGCAAATAATTCTAAATACGCATTTTCATCTAATTGGCTTACATTGATATCCTTGGGCCTTTCCCCCAGCAGCTTCCTCGCGCAGCCCTCGCACTCCTGCCAGGGGTTCGCGATGGCCTCGCAGGCCAGCTTCATGCGCATGGCCTCGTCCTGCTCCCGCTGGGTCAGCGCGCCGGTGAGCAGCTCCGGCTCGACGCCCTGCGCGCTCTCTAAGCGGGCGAAGAGCTTTTCCGCCAGTTCCCGGTTGAATGGCGTCACGAAATCCCCCGGGGATAGTGTTTCCCGCAGCCGCAGATAAAAATCCGGGTGGCGCAGCAGCAGGCCCAGCAGGCGTTCCTCGGCCTTGGCGGCGGCGGGGTGCAGGCCGCGCTGCGGGTCGGTCTTCACGCTCTGCGCGTCCTGGAGCTTCATCAGCTCGCGCTGCCTGTCCCGTTCCTGCCTGCGGTCGCCGCGGCGGCGCTCCTGCGCGGCCTGGGCCAGGATGGCCTCCTTGCCCACTTGCAGCTCCTCCGAGAGCCGAGAGGCGTAGATGTCCCGCTCGATCTGCGAGCAGCGCGCCAGGATTTTCGCCGCCTCCCGCAGGTAATCGGCCTTGCCCGCGGGCGTTTCCAGATCCAAATCCCCGCGGACGCGCAGCAGCGAAAACTCGATCTCGTTGGCCGCGCCCTCCAGCAGCTGGCGGTATTTCTCCGCGCCGTAGGCCTTCAAAATCTCGTCGGGGTCCTTGCCGCCGCTGAGCTTGAGCACGCGGAGCTTCAGGTTCGTCTGCCCGAGGATTTCCAGGGCCCTTTGCACGGCCTTCTGGCCGGCCTCGTCGGCGTCGTAGCTGAGCACCACCTCGCCGGCGTATCGTGACAGCAGCTGGGCCTGGTCCCGGGTGAGCGCCGTGCCTAAACACGCGACCGCCTGCGTAAAGCCGTGCTGGTGCAGGGCGATGACGTCCATGTAGCCTTCGACCAAAATCAGCCGCCCGTTGGCGTCGTTCTTCGCGAAGTTGAGGGCGTAGATGTCGCGGCCCTTCTTATAGGCCAGGGTGTCCGAGGTGTTGATGTACTTGGGCTTGCTGTCGTCCAGCACCCGCCCGCCGAAGGCGATCACGTTGCCACGCAGGTCCAGGATGGGCACCATCACGCGGCCCCGGAAGCGGTCGTAATAGGAGACCCTGCCGTTCTTTTCGCTGCGGGAAACCAGGTTGGCCTCCGCCAGCTCCTCCGGGGCGTAGCCCTGCCCGCGCAGGTGGTCCAGCAGATTGTTCCAGCCCTCCGGCGCGTAGCCCAGGCCGAAATGCTTCACCAGCTGCGGGGTAAGCCCCCGTTTGTTCAGCCAGTAGTCGAGGCCCGGCGAGCCCGGCTCCTTCAATTGCCCGTAGAAAAACTTGGCGGCCTCGCGGTTGGCGGCAAGGATGCGCAAACGCTTTTTCGCCAGCCCGTCGTCGTAGTTGTCCTCGGGCAGCTGCATGCCCACGCGCTGGCTGAGGGCCTTCACGGCCTCCACGTAGTCCAGGCGCTCCATGCGCATGAGGAAATTCACAGCGCTGCCCCCCGCGCCGCAGCCGAAGCAGTAAAACGAATTGTTTTCGGTATATACCGTGAAGGAGGGGGTCTTCTCGTTGTGGAAGGGGCACAGGCCCATCAAGTTCCGCCCGCTGCGCCGCAGGTTGACGTAGGGCGAAATGAGCTGCTCGATATCCGTGCGGGCGCTCAGCTCCTGTAAGTAGGAATCAGGGATGGCCATATGCCCCCCCTTTTTCCGGCTGCGCTGATCGAAAGCCGGTCATTATCATTGCGATAATCCACGCGATCAAGCCCATAAACAAATAAAAGGCGGTCACAGTCATCATGCCAAAACCATCACCGGCCCATGGCTTTTCGCCGGGATATAAGCGTTCAAATCGAATATCATATAAAAACCTCGATAAAGGAATACCGATGAGGATATATGTGCCTATATATACAGACGTAGAGGCAAAGAGCTTTTTAAAAGTTGTGGAACTTAAAAAAATTATCATAAAAACAAACGGAATAACAGCCAGACACATCGTCAAGTTCATAGCAGCTATTGTACTGCTCCAGCAAAACAAATTGAAAATCGCTACAAAAGCAACGCTGTTAAATAAGCCGCCCTGCAGCACGGCCCACCATTTTTTTTCACCGAACAATACTGTCTTCATCAATATCTCCTTTCCACCAGATTGAGGTCGCCCTACAGGTGCTCCGCACCACCCCCTCGGCGCTTCGCACCGGCCCCCCAGGGGGGGCATCTTGACAGATCGAAAATTCTTTCTGCCGATTTACGGATAAATCTGTCGCTTCGTCAGGATGCCCCCCTTGGGGGGCCGGCGCGATAGCGCCCCCTACAGCACCCTCCAGCTTCTCGGCACAAAGCACTCCTCGAAGGTGTGCACGGCGAAGCGGTCTGTCATACCGGCGATGTAGTCCGCCGCGGCGCGTTCGGGGCCCTCCGCCGCGCATATGCGCCGGTAGTCCCCGGGCAGCTTTTCGGGGCGGGCGACGAAGTACTGGTACAGCCAGACGATCATGTCGATGGCCTTGGACTCCTCGCTTTTGCAGACGGGGTTGGTGTACACGCGCTCGAACATAAAGCTGTGCAGGAACTCGAAGGCGGCGGCCGTTTCAGGGGTCAGGGCGATCAGGGAACAGGCTTCGGGGACGGAAGCCGCGATGCAGGACAGCACCAGCGTATTGATGCGCGCGCCCTTCGTTTCGCCCAGGGCCTCGCGGATGGGCGCGGGGATGTCGGCCTCACGGAACACCCCGGCGCGCACGGCGTCGTCGATGTCGTGGTTGATGTAGGCCACCCGGTCGGCCAGGCGCACGCACTGCCCCTCCAAGGTGAAGGCCTTCGGGTCATTGGTGTGGCGCTCGATCCCGTTGCGCACGGCATCCGTGAGGTTGAGGCCCAGACCGTCCTTCTCCAGGCTGTCCACCACGCGCAGGCTCTGCTCGTAGTGGCGGAAACCCGGTTCATAGACGCTGTCCAGCGCGCGCTCGCCCGCGTGGCCGAAGGGCGTGTGCCCCAGGTCGTGCCCCAGGGCGACGGCCTCCGTCAAATCCTCGTTGAGCCGCAGGGCCCGGGCGATGGTGCGGGCGATCTGCGCGACCTCCAGGGTATGCGTCAAACGGGTTCTGTAGTGGTCCCCCTCGGGCGAAAGGAATACCTGGGTCTTGTGCTTGAGCCTGCGGAAGGCGCTGCTGTGGAGGATGCGGTCCCTGTCCCGCTGGAACGCCGTACGCAGCTCGCACGGCGGCTCGGGGCGGGCGCGCAGGGCCTCGTCGGCGAAGGCCGCCCGGGGCGAGAGGATCTCGCGCTCCAGCCTGCACTGCGATTCGCAAAATGCCGCCGCGCCGGCATTGGTCATCGGCAATTCCCCCTTCCACCCTGTTATACGCGCAAATCTTGAATATTCCTGCAAAAATATTTTCTTTTTTCCTCTTTTATTTACCCGGGATATCCTGTATAATAGGGTGGGAAACGTGAAGTGGAGGAGAGCGGTGTGGAAAATTCGGAAAAGCGCAGGGTGCGCCTGACCATCTGCGGGCTGGACTATGTCCTTCTTTGCGCGAAGGACGACGAATATATGCAGGCGCTGGGCGCGCAGCTGCACGAAGATATCACCCGCATGCTGAAGACCAACGGGCGCATCTCGGCCACGCAGGCGGCCGTACTGTGCGCGTTGCAGGCCATGGACGAGGCCCGGGAGGCCCAGACCGCCGCCGAGAATTTGCGGGCGCGGATTCAGGACTACCTGGAGGACGCCGCGCAGATGAAGAAGGAGGCCGAGTTATCGCGGCACGAGGCGGAGCAGCTGCAGCGCGAGAACGCGGAGCTGAAGCGGAGGAAGCCGTGATGCGGCCCTTCACCATAGGCACGGACTGGTTCACCGACGTGGACGACGCGGCGGCCATGCGGGTGTTCGCACGGGCGCACAGGGCGGGCGCCATCCGCATCGAGGGCGTGTGCGCCAACGCCTGCATAAAATACACCTGCGCCAGCCTGGACGCCTTCCTATGCAACGAAGGCCTGCCGGGCATCCCGCTGGGTGCCGACCGCGCCGCGAAATACCCCGGGCGGGGCAGATACCAGAAGCGCATGGCGGGCGCGGGCGCATACAGAACAAACGCGGACTGCATGGACGCCGTGGGCCTCTACCGCGCGGCGCTGGCCGGGGCGCGGGAACCCGTCGAAATGGCGGAGATCGGCTTCTGCCAAGTCCTCGCCAAGCTGCTGGACAGCCCCCCGGACGAGCTCTCGCCCCTGGACGGGCGGGCGCTCCTGGTCGAACGCTGCAAACATATCTGGGCGATGGCCGGCAAGTGGGACGTCCCCGGCGGGGCGTACAACTACAATTTCCGCGTGACGAGGGATAACATGCGGGCGGCGCACCGTTTCTACGAGAACTGCCCCGTGCCCGTGACCTTCCTGGGCCACGAGGCGGGCAAGTCTGTCGTCACGGGCGGCGTGCTGGAGGGCCGGGACGACATGCTGGCGCGGGCCCTGCGCGACCACGGCTCGAAGCACGGCCGCTCCTCCTGGGACCCCATGCTGGCCCTGCTGGCGATCACGGAAAACCTGGAGGAGGCGGGCTATACGGCGGTCTACGGGCAGGCGCGGATTGACCCGAAGGACGGCAAATGCCGCTGGGAGCCCGGCGCGGGCGGCCGCCAGCGATATGTGGTCAAGACCCGGCCGGACAGCTTTTACCGGGACGCCATCAATGAAATTATCGGATGATGCAGGAGGCCCCATGGACAGCGAAGAAATATGGGTTTTGGGCAAGCTCAATGCCAGCCTCGTTACCGCCATGGAATTTCCGCTGCAAACCGATGAAGTCGTGCTGACGCCGGAACGGGCCACTCATATACGTCTGCGCCATCCAAGTGACGTCTATCTTTTGGAACAATATGGCCCCATGGCCGTGCGCTCCCCTGATTATGTCCTGTTGGACGAAAAAAACGCCGAGACCGTTCTGCTGATAAAAAACATATCAGATACAAATTGCAATATGGTCCTGCGCCTGGCGCTCCTTACGGGCGGAAACCCCGAAAAGAAAAAATCCATCATGACATTTCACCGTATTCGGGATTCCTACTTGAAAAGATTGCTTTCGCGCCAAAAAACACTTTACAAGGCCGAATAAATATGATATAATAGGACTACAATAGGTTGGGTGTTTTGAAGTAGAGATCGTGTCGCTACGCGCCCTTGCGGCCAAAAGAAATGCGGGAAGGGGCACCCCCGCCAAAACGCCCAATATTGCAAGGGACTGCATGGCAGCCCCTTGTTGTTTTTTAGGAGGCCCCATGACCCCCGAACTCCTCGCCCCTGCCGGCAGCCCGGAAGCCCTCCTCGCGGCCATACGCTGCGGGGCCGATGCCGTATACCTCGGCGGCGGGGCGTTTAACGCGCGCGCCGGCGCGAAAAACTTTTCGCGCACTGCCTTGCCCGAGGCAGGCCGTCTATGTAAATTGCACAATGTAAAACTCTATTTCACGCTGAACACCCTGCTCACCGACAGGGAACTGCAGCAGGCCATGGCTCTCGCCGAAGAGGCGATTGAAGCCGGGGCGGACGCCATTATCGTGCAGGACTTAGGGCTGCTGCGGCTGCTGCACATTGCGTATCCGGCGCTGCCGCTGCACGCCTCTACGCAGTGTTCAACACAAACGGCACAAGGCATGGCTTTGTTGAAAGAACTTGGCGCGTCGCGCTGCATCGTCCCGCGGGAGCTCACGCGGGAGGAGCTCGCGGCCCTGGCCGCATCCGCGCCGCTGGAGCCGGAGGCCTTCGTCCACGGGGCGCTGTGCATGTCGGTATCCGGCCAGTGCCTGCTGAGCTTCGCCCTGGGCGGCCGCAGCGGCAACCGGGGCGCCTGCGCCCAGCCGTGCAGGCTGCCGTGGGCAGTTGACAGCGGACAGCGGACAGTTGACAGTTATAGTCTGAGCCTGAAGGACTTATCTCTGCTCGAGGAAGTCAATCGCCCGCCCTTGAATCAAATGGCCGCGCTGAAGATCGAAGGGCGGCAGAAGCGCCCCGAGTACGTCGCGGCGGCGGTGACGGCGTTTCGCCGCGCCCTGGACGGCACAATGTCCCCGGTCAGCGGCGAGGACCTGCGCCGGACCTTCAGCCGCTCGGGTTTTACGAAAGGGTATTACAAGGCGCAGCGTGACAAAAGCATGTTCGGCGTAAGGCGCAAGGAGGACGCCGCCCCGCCGGACACCCTGCGGCGCATGGCCGCGCTCTACGCCAAAGATACGCCGCGTGTGGCCTTAGAGGAGCGATTATGTGCAAATTCAGCACCTACGCGCATAGATAACGCACCGCAAAGACAACTGTCAACTGTCAATTGTCAACTGTCAACTGTCCTCCGCTTCCTCTCCCCCGCCCAAATCCCGCACGCCCTGCCCGAACACGCGCAAATCTTTCTCCCCTGCGATACGCCGCCGGAAGTGCTTTCGAAGCACCGCGCGCAGGTCGTCATCCCGGCGGGGGTGTTCGGGGATTATGATAAAATCCTCGCCCGGCTGCGCCGCGCAAAGCAGGCGGGCGCGGCCCTCGCCATGGCGCAGACTTTGGACGGCATCGCCTTGGCGCATGAGGCCGGACTTGTCCCCATCGCGGGCGAGGGCATGAATCTCCTCAACAGCGCGAGCCTGGAAGCCCTGCAAGCCCTGGGCGCCGCGGGCGCGGTGCTATCGGCGGAGATCACCCCGGCGCAGGTGAGGGATTTACGGGCGCAGATGGCGATCGGTGCGATGGTCTACGGCCGCCTGGCGCTGATGCTCTGCCGCAACTGCCCGGTGAAGGCCCAAATCGGCTGCAAGGCCTGCGGCGCGGGCAAGAGCCTGATCGACCGCAAGGGCGCGGCCTTCCCCCTGCGCTGCGAGAACGGCTGCGCGAAGGTGTACAATTCCCGCCCGCTCTGGCTGGCCGACGTGCAGGGAAAGCTGCCAACCTTAAGCTTCCGGTTGTTCAGCTTCACAATCGAAGGCCGCGAGGAATGCGCGTCGGTTTTGCGGGCATATCAAAACGGGGAAGCGTGTAAAGGCGAATTTACGAGAGGGTGGCTGCGATGAAATTCGTGCTGATCGTCGGCCCGCAGGCGGTGGGCAAAATGACCGTGGGGCAGGCCCTGGCCGCGCGCACAGGCTTGAAGCTGTTCCACAACCACGAGACCATCGAGCTGGTGCGCCCGCTGCTGTCCCTGGACAGGGCCGAAGGCTGGGCGTTGGTCATGGAGCTGCGCGAAAGCGTGTTCCGCCACTTCGCGCGCAGCGGGCAGGCGGGCATGATCTACACGGGGGTCTGGGCCTTCGACGAGCCGGAGGACCGGGCCTACTTCGAGGGCATCTTCGCGCTGTGGCGGGAGGCCTGCCCGGCGGTCGAAATCTTCATCGTGGAGCTGGAGGCCGACCTGGAAACCCGCCTGGCCCGCAACCGCACGGAGAACCGCCTGCTCCACAAGCCCAGCAAGCGGGATTTCGAATGGTCGGACGCCGACGTGCGCGGCAGCGCGGAGAAGTACCGCCTGAACTCCCTGCCCGGGGAGATCACCGAGCCGAATTATCTCAGATTGGACAATACGCATCTGAGCGCGGAAGAGGCCGCGCAGGCGATTGCCGAGCGGTTTGGGTTGTGATATTATGCGCGGGCGGCAAGAATGCCGCCCCTACAACTTGACAATTCACATTTTTTGTGTTATACTTATTATGAGATATTATTTGTAGGGGCGGCATTCTTGCC
>WQTL01000486.1 GCA_009786275.1 Bacillota bacterium
CAATTCCCACTCGAAGGCCTGCGGCTCCTCCTCCGGGACCGCGGGCAATTCCCACCCGTAAGCCTGCGGCTCCCGCGGGCTTTCCCAGCCGGCGAGGAAGCCGGCCACGGCAGTGCGCCGGGGAACGAACGTCATCGTGTGGTACTGCGGCATATAGCTCACCAGCTGCTGCGGGTAGACGGCGTACTGCTGCGGGTAGGCGTCGCCGGGCTGCGGGTAGGTGTATTGCTGGGGATAAAAGCCCTGCTGCGGGTAGACCGGATACCCCCCCTGCCAGGGAGGCGGATAAAATTCCTGCCGCGGCATGTAAAAATACAGCGGCATATATTCCGGCTGCGCCACGACTTCCGGCTGCGGCATGTAATACATACGGTCTCTCCACCCTTATCATGATTGCGCTGCGGGCACAGTTGCCAAAGCGCCCTCTCGGGCGCCATGGATTTCAGGCAAGGGGTTGCTCCGCGGTTTGTCTGTCCCTGTCCCGCCGTTTCTTCAGGAACAGGAACACCAGCAGCAGAACCACACCCACGGGCATCAGGTACCCGTAGTTCTCCAGCAGGCCCGTTTTCGGCGGCTCCGGCTTAAGCGCGCGGAACGCGTAGAATATCCACTTGAAGTCGGCTTCGCTTTTCTCCTCGTGAACCTCCATGTCCGGGGCGACTGTCAGGGTGACGTCGAGGATCTTGCGGGCCCCCAGCTCGTAGGTGCCCAGCTGCAGCGGTGTCACGGTCATGTCGGGCGGGCCGTCGCCGCGGCTCCTGCCGTCGTAAATCACCTGCCCTTCCAGCTTGATCGTCAGGCGCACCTTGTCCAGCAAATCCACCGGGCCCCTGGTGAGCAGCGGCTCCGTCATCATGCTGACGGTGTAGGGTATTTTCGCTTCCGCGGCCGTGTCGTTTTGCGATAGGTTTTGAATGGTGATGACCTTGTGGATCACGTCGCCCGGCATCAGGCCCCGCGCGTCGATGTAGTAGACCCCGTGCGCATCCGCGTGAATCCCGTCCTGGTCGCCGATGAGCATGCCTGCAGGCAGCTGCGTCGTTTCGGCCGCGCCTGCGCGGACTGCCATGCCGGAAATCATGGCAGCCAGCAAGCTCAGCGTCAAAACGAACGAAAGCGTCCTTTTTTTTATGGGAGGCATCGTCTTTTCCCCCTCTTCCTGAAATTTGCCTTGCCGCCCGGCATGCCGCGCGGGCGGCAAGGCTAGAGAATTTGAACTTCCGTGCATTTTGGCGGACGAATGCATTTTCTTCCTGGTTTTTAGAGGACAAATGCATTTTTCATCCTGGGCTTTGCCCTATCGCCCGCACGCCGCGCGGCGGCAAGGCTAGGGGCGGGAACTCCGCTGTTAGAGGACGAACGCACCCACGCCGTTCAGCGCGTTGTAGAGCGCCAGGCCCCAGCCGGTGGTGATGTCGATGCCCCAGCCGCCGCCTGCGGCGTAGGAGGTGGACATGGCTTCCTTCACGTTCTGGATGGCTTCCATCTTGACGATCAGGTCGAAGTCCAGCAGGCAGTAGGCGCTGGTGGCGTTGGAATGCAGGCCCACGGCGTCCAGGATACGGCTGCTGGCCTGGCCGTCGTCCAGCTTCCCGATGTAGTAGAAGAAGCCGTCCGCGTCGTTATACCACCAGTCGCCAGCCACGCAGGCGGCCAGGCTGGTCTTGACGTAGCTGGTGAAGAGCAGGTTGATGTAGTCGCCGGGATCGCTGATAGCAGGCACACGGGACTCGCCCGCATACAGCGGCGCGAGGCCGGGGAGGTCGATGGCGTGAGGCCCGCCCGCATAAGCGGACTCAACCGGATACTGCCCTGCGGGGAAGTTCGCCCACTTGCTGGTGATGGTGGCCGCCTTCGTGAACTGCATGAACTCCCAGTTGCTGAACGTCACCGTGGAGCCGGTCTGCACCATATCGAACTCGACCCGCTGCAGCTCGCCTGCGTAAGGATCGGTGCCGACGGTGCCGGCAATGGTGCCGTAGGCCACGAACTCATAGGTGGTCTTCACGTTGGGGGCGACACCGCTGGTTTCGGTCCTGCACAGCAGCGTCACGCCGGCCGGGATGGCCGCGCCCGCGTAGGTCAGGCCGGCGGGCATGGTGGCTGCCGTGACCACGACAAATTGGCCGGCTGTGACCGCGTCAAAAGCGCCGCCCGCCAGGAACGCGTTCGGGCTTACGATCTGCGGGATTGTGCCGGTTGCGCCGGCCCAGAGCGCAGCGGCTGCGACCGGGGCGCCGCCGTTGGACAGCATCGTGAGGATTTCCGCGAAGGACACGCGGATGATGGCCTTGCTGTTGCTGGTGTTGACCACCCACACGTCTTTGTTGATGTCAACGCCGGGGTCGAAGGGATCACCCTCGTTGAAGATTTCGGCGATCTTCACGTCGCCGTTGGAGAACTGGCCGGTTTCCATGTGGTTGTCTACCGAATCGATGGAGGTGTACCACGCGAAGGTGGCGCCTGCGGTGGCCGTCGCGATCGCCAGGAGGATGGCCAGTGCCATGATGAGCTTCTTGTTTTTGCGCATGACTTTTCTACTCCCCTATTCTTTCGTTTTTTTATACCAACCGCCGCTTCCGGCACGGCGGAATAGTATTCGGTTCAGTGCCTCTTCGCTTTTTTGCCCGCTATGGCGAAATACCAGCGGAACGTGCACACGCAGGCAAAACAGCACGCCATGGTGATGATTGCCAGGGCAAGGTTGTTCCGGATTTTTTCCAGGAATCCGCCCAGCCCGGGCAGGGTGAGGATCTTCCTGCCCACGAGGGTTTCGCCGGAAACCGGCGGGTCGTCGGTGTTGTTGGCGTCGCCCCGGGTGACGAACCAGAGCCCCTGCGCGCCGTTCAGCTCCGTCTTGATGTCCGCCACGCGGTGGGTGAGGAATACGGGCTCCTCACCCTGGGCGGAAACGCTGAAGGTAATGATGTCCTTGACTTTGACGTCTTCCGGCTTGCATTTGGCCACGAGGATCATGTCATTTTTGCGGAACCCGCCGGGGGGGCTGGAGCCGTCCGCCCGGGGCGTCATGGATTCCGATTTGACGCCGTAGACCCGCAGGCCGAGCAGGGAGGTCTTGGGGTTCCTGCTGGCGGCGAAGAGGACCGCGCCCGCCGCCATGACGAGGAAGACCGCCCAAAAGAGGATGCCGGAAAGGACCTTCATGGCCTTTTTGAGGCGGGGGTTCATCGCGCCCCCTGCCAGGGCCGGGGGGCCGGGCGTACCGTCCATCAGGCGCAGCAGCGCGTCCAGGTCGGAATTCGCCAGGTCCAGGTCGTCCCAGTCCGCGAAAACGTCGACCACGCTGTCCCCCTCCTTGTCACGGGCTGAAAATCGTGCCCACGTAGTTGGTCTTGAACCCCCAGCTGTAAGCGCCGCTCAGGGCCCTGGGCGTCAGGTACACCGTCAGCCAGTACTCCCGCTCGTCCTGGTAATCCAGCAGCGCGGGCCTGCCCACGCTCAGGTGCGTGCGGTCGTGGGCAACAGCCGGGTCAATGGTCAGCTCGTAGTCCTTCCACTCGTAGTGCTGCGGCACCAGGTTGTCGGTGAAATACTCCAGGTCAACGCTCTCGGGGAAGGTGTAGATCGTGAAGGGCGTCGCGCCGTAGCCCCACAGGCCCGAGGTGGAAAGCAGGCTGGTGCTCGTGCCGCCGTTGGCCGCGGTGAAGAAGCCCACCGGGGGCAGCTCGGCGTAGGTGGTGCCCGGGCTGCGCGCCAGGATGATCTGCCGGATGTGCAGGGTCTTCGCGCCGGGCAGCACGTGGTCGTGCACCGTGAAGTTGGTGGTATAGGTATCGATGTAATTCTGGTCGTTGAGCGTCACTTCCGCCTCGTTGACATAGGTGGCGCGGGTCACGACGGCCGCGCGCGCCGTCAGGTTCAGGGTGCCGCTGGGCGCGGGGGTTGTGGGGAAGGGAATCGTCCACGTCACCGTATAGCGTTCCGTGGTGGCGTTGTAGCTCACTACACCACCGTGGCTGACCTTGGTGTTGTCCGTGCTCAGGCCCTTGGGCAGCTCGTCGGTTACGGTGACGCTGCCGGTTTGCGCCAGGCCCTCGGGGATGGTTAGCTTGACGATGTAGAGGATGTCGTCCCCCGGCAGGGCGATGACCGGCACCATCAGGGTGCCCGTATCCTCCGGGTCCGGCGCACCGATACCGCCGTGGTATACTTGGGCGGTCTTGGTCGCCAGCTCCGCGTAGAAGTAGGCGATGTCATGGTCGTCCGTCACGTATTCCAGCAGATGGTCCGGCGGGGCGGGCGGCATGCCAAATTCAATCGTGCCGCCGTCGATGTTGTAGCCCACATAGGTGTAGCTGCCGATGTCCTTGGGGGGGATGCCGGCTGCCAAGTCGAAGTCGTCGCCGCCGGGCACATTGGTCAGGATATCCGGATTGGTCGTCGCGTTCACCCGCTGGGTGGGGTCCGTGAACTTGCGGAAGGTTTCCGTCACCACAAAGTCCGTGCGCTGGCCCTTTGTGTAGGGGTAGATGACGACGTGGTCCTCATGGATGTTCGTATAGCCCGTAGTCCTGGGGGTTTTGACCGGGTTGGTGTCAAGCTCCTGTTTATAATGATTGGCCGATGTATCGTAGGTGTAGGGGTAGCCGGCAATCCACTTGATGGGCGGGATCGCGGTCGCGTGGGACGCGGGATCCCAGTTGTCGCCGCTGTAGACCGTGATGGGCGAGCCGTCCGGGAAGATTTGCAGGTAGGGGCTGGCGTCATCGTGGAACTTCTCGACAATCTGGTAGGTTGTGCGGAAGTACAGCACGATAATCAGGTTGCTGTTGACGGTGAAGCCGGCGCCCGGGGGCGGGCCCGTGGTGACCGCCGAATACGTCACGCCGCCGTCGGTGGAGGTGGCATAGCCGTAGTACTCAAACGTCCTGAGCGTGTCGCCGGGCTTGGTGTACAGGATGTCGATCAAATCCCCAGTCGCGGGGTTGTCGTCTATGTAATAGGTGTTGCCCCGGATGATCGGGTCGACGCGGTCCGCGTGCCCCGGCAGGAAAACCGCCGTGGGGCTGCTGTATTCCGCCCAGCGGGTGGTCACGTTATAGGTCGGAATCTTGTGGTAGGTGGTGTTGGTCTCGTCGCCGTAGGTGTTGCCGCCGTGCTCGTAGGAGATGGTGGCCTTGTTATCCAGCTCGTATTTCGTCAGTTCGCCGCCGGCCACCGTGCAGATGATATCAATCGCGAACGTGCCCTCGGGGAAGTTATCGAACTCCACCTCCACCACATACTGCCCGTTGGAATCCACCGTGACGGTGATGTTCTTGACCTCCGAGGCGGCGGCGGGCGGGCTGACGGTCACATTGCCTACGCTGGTCACAAGGCCCTCGGGCAGGGTGTCGGTGACGGTGCAGCCGTGGGGATACAGCGGGGCCGTGCGTGTGAACTCGTCCCAGAGCAGATCCGCCAGGTCGTCGGCGCTGTGGGTGGCCAGGGCCTGCACCGTGCCCCACTTATTCGGCGTGGGCTCGATGGCGGCGACGGCGTCAATCAACTGCTGCCTGTTGCCGGCGGGGCCGGTGCTGTTGCCGCCGGGGAAGCTCACCCCGATGAACACGCCGTCGCCGAAATAATTCTTATAATTTGTAAGCTGGTCGCGCATGCGGGTCCAGGCCGGGCGCAGGGTGGGATCCACATGGTTGGTGGGGTTCCCGAAGTTGGGGTCAAAGTTGCCGCCGCCGCTGGGCACGTCAAGCTCCCAGTCCGAAAGCTGGATGATCACCGGGATGCGGCTCAGGTCCAGGCGCGGGTAATCGAGCTGCCGCACGCCCACCGCGGGGAAGGGGCCGTCCACCGGCGCGCCGCCGTAAACGTTGCTGTCGTCGCCCAGCAGCTTTTCGATGGAGGCCTGCAGCCCCAGGGGCATGTCGTCCCCGCTGTGGACGAAGGAGGCGGGGTAAATGCTGTCGAAGGCGGAGGTATACTGCCAGTCGGCGTAGAAGTCCGATTCCACCTCCAGGAAGAAGTACTCCTTCTGGCCGCTGAGGGAATGGGAGGCCTGGGCGTTGGTGCCCATGAGTGCCACCCGGCTGTCCGGGTAGTTATCAAATACCTTGCGGCTGAACTTCAGCGCCACGTCCTTGGCCAGCAGTCGGTAGTCCTGCGCGTTGCTGGGGCTGGACATGGAGCCGGACCAGTCCAGGTTGTAGATGATGTCGTAGCTCGGGCCCTGGTAGGGCGGGTTGGGGTTGGTGACGCCGATGGTATATTTCAGCGTGTCGTCCCGGCCCAGCTCCACCCGGCTGCCGGATGTGCCGTTGGACGGCGAGCCCGGGTAAAGGCCGCTGACGGGGTCCTTGATGCGCGCGTCCTTCTGGGCGTCCAGGGGCGCGAGGCTGGAGGTGTGGTACACGCGGTTGGAGCTGACGTTCAGGCCTGTGTCAGGGGCGAACAGATCCGCGCCGTTGACGTACACCAGGCCGTATTTCACCACCTCCACCACCACCTTGAAGGTGAGGGAGCCGCTTGCCGGGATGCTTACGATATCCCACTTGAGCACCTCCTGCCCGCGGGCGTTTGTGGTGATGGGCGTGACCACCGAGGGGCTGGAGCTGATGTACTTCATCCCGTGGGGCACGGTGTCGATAATCTGCATGGGCACGCCGGCGAGGGGCGCCAGGTTGGGGTTCGAAATGGTGATCTCGTATTCGATCCTGTCGTTGTATTCAATCTCGAACGGAACCTGGGGCGTGCCGTTGTGGGGGTTGCCCGGGTCCGCGGTATAGCCCCCGCTGCCGTCGTTGCGCAAGATGTTCGCGTTCTTCTGGATGGTGGGCTCCTCGACGTAATACAGGTCGATGGTGTTTTCCGGGGGCGCGTTCCCCGGGTCAAGCGGGTCGTCCTCCTCGTATTCGAACTCCAGGGGCGTCACCCCGTCCGATTCGTAGAGCGTGCGGCTGGCGCTGAAATAGTAATAGGTCTTGCCGCCGCTTACGAGCTTCCGGCAGTACGTCAGGGGGTCAACGGTGTAGCTGCTGCCCAAAATGCTGGTCTGCGTGTCCGGCGTGTCAATCTGGGTGCTGGTGCCGAAAATCTTGTAGTTCACCTGCGCGTGCACCGGGGTGGGGTCTTCGTTTTCAACCTTCAGCCCAAAGTCCCTGAACTCGGTAGCGGTCAGCTGTGCGCATCCGTGGGCCCGGTTCTGCATATAAAGCCCGAAACCGCGTCCGTCGGTGATGCGCCCGCCGGTGCCCATGACTTCGCTGAAGACCAGATGCTCCACAGGGCCGACGCCCAAGCTGTTGGGGGTCAGGTAAATCTCGAAGATGTCCTGCCCGAAAGAGTTTTTGTCGGTGTGGATGCGGATGTGCATCTGGGGGGTCGTCGCCCCCAGCGTGCCGGGATTCCACTGCTGGATAAGCTGCACCGGCAGGGGGTTGTTGTTGGCCGCGTTCCCGGGGATGGCGAAGCCGTTGATGCCCCGGCACTGGTTGTTCAAAATGTTGTTGGCGTTGATGGTATAGCTGTTGGTTTGCGCCATCGTTATGTTCGGATTGCCAAACGTGGTCGGCAGCGGTTTGAAGGTATTGGTTACGGCGTTGTATACCGCGTTGTTATAGTTGTCGATATCTATATTATCCACATAGAACAGCGAAACCACGCACTGGTCAGCGGCATCCGTATTCTCAACCAGGCCGTTAGCAGTACCGGCAGCGGCTGCCACAGCACCTTTGTTGCCGCCAATGCTGAACATATAACCCGTAAGCGCGCCCGTGACGGGATTTTTCTTGCACTTGAAGAAAAATCCGATGCGCTTCAGGCAGTGGAAATTCCACTGCGACGGGAAGATGTCAAAATTCATGTCGTAGATATTGTAATCTTCCGTATAGACATAGTCGAACCAGCAGGGGGCGTAGTAGCCGTAGAAGCCGACCCGGGCGACCCTGGGCGGCACGGCGGTGGCGTCGGGCGGGAAGAACAGCACGTGATCCAGCGTCGCTTGCGGGGTGGCCGTGGGATTGGTTAAAGAATAGACATTGAAATACCCCGAAGAACCCTGGGGTAAGGACCCTGTAGGCGGATAGGTACGGGTATTTAAGTTGCCGCTCCAGGCGTTGTCGTTGTAGTGCTGGAACTTCTGCGTGGTCCAGTTCAGCGCGGAAACGTCCATGTCCAGGGTACCCGGGATGTCGCCGATGGGGTTGTCGGCGAGGATTCCGGCCATGGTGGGGCTGGCGCTCAGCAGCGCCAGCGGCAGCGCAACGGCTGCCGCCAACACCGCCAACGCGATACCGGCTAGCACGCGATGCTTTTTCAAGAATGCTGACATTTGCTTTTTCCTCCTTCAAGGGACGCTTTTCTTCCGTTGCGTTTGCTTCCTGCTTACATCTATATATCGCGGCTTTCCGTTATTTGGCCAGTGCGCTGAGCGTGCCTTCGATGGTGCCCAGGTTCCCGGTGGAGGGCGGGCTCGCGGGGTTCACCCACCAGCCGTCGCGGTAGTGCCATTTGTAGTAATCCACGCCCTCGACTTTCACCTCGATCTTCATCGTGGCGTTAACATACCGCGCGTCCAGCACGCCGGGCCCGCCCAGTATGACGTCGGTGAACAGGGGCGGCGCCGTCTCGCCGGGCGCGAGCAGGCCCAGGTAGTAGTAGTAGCCGTCCTCGCCCAGCATCCAGTCGGCGGTGAAGATGTTCAGGTTGACCTCCCGGCCGATTTTCATGGGGAGGGGGGTGGCCTGCGTCGGGTCGTCGGCGAAGGCGGTCACCTGCACCAGCAGCCGCACGAACCCGGGGATATCGCCGGTGTTGGTGGCGCTCACGGTCTTGCTGAAGCTGCCGCCCGGCATCGGGATGGTGGGCGGCTGGGTGAAGGTGTCAACCAGCTCGATGTTGAATTTATATATGCCCGATTCGAACTTGTTCTCCTCGCCGCTGGTGCTGATGAACCAGGCCAAGGTGGCGCCGCCCGCCATCAGCAGCGAGACCACGAGGGTGGGGATGAGCAGCAGCATGGGGCGCACCGGCTTCGGCCGCCGCCGCGGAAAACCCTTCTTATTGATACGCCTTGACATCTTTCAGCGTCCTTTCTCTCCATTTTGTTGTGTCCTGACGCCCGGCCTCAGATGGGGGCGAAAGCGTTCGCGGCGATCATGCCGGCGATGATGGCGGCGGTGTTGGGCGCCCCGGGGTTCATGCCCCAGCCGTTGGCGGAGGTCATGGCGGTCTCGTAGTTCTGGATGGCCTCCGAGTTCACCAGCAGGCTGTATTTCAGCTCCACGTGGGAGGAATCGGCCGCGGTGCTCATGGTGACGCTGGACAGCAGCTTGGGGGAAACTTTGTTGGGCTCCACCTTGCCGATGAAATAAAAGTACCCGTCGTCCTGGTTATAGAACCACTTGCCCGGCGTGGGCGTGGCGGCGATCTGGTCATAGCCGAACAGCAGGTCCGGGTCCAGCGCGGAGTAGGCCGACTGCGCCGCCGTGGGGGCGGGGCTGGCCACGGGCGCGGCGGGGGAAAGCTGCGGGTCGGCGAGGTTCGCCCACGCAATGGAGATGACGGCCCTGGCGGGGTAGCTGTAGAAGACCGGCGCGCCGGCGTATTTGATCACCGTGCCGTCCAGGTAAAGGTCCGCGTAGGCCGCCTGCGCCTGGCCCGCGTAAGTGCCGGAGGGGATGGGGTACCAGATCACAAAGCCGTACCCGTTGGAGGGGTCCTCGCCGGCCGGGGCCGCCGTGGTGATCTCCATTTTCCGCACCATCAGCGTCGCGCCCTGCAGCGCGGTGGTCAGGGCGGGGTCCACCGTCAGGCCCAGGCTGGCCGGAGGGAGCCACCCGTTGGCGGAGGTATACTTCGCGCTGTCGAAAAGCACCGGGGTCTGCCCTGCGCTCAGGGGGGCGGCGCCTGCCTGCGAGGGGCCGGTATATTTATCCAGCAGCTCCTCAAAGGCGATGCGCACCAGGGCGTCCAACTCGCCCATATTTTTTACGCCCACCTCTTTTGTGATCTCCTGGCCCGGGATCCACGACTTGGGCTCCAAGAAAACCTCCGCAATGGAAACGTCGCCGAACTGGGGCGTATCCATTTTGTTGTCCTTCGAATCGAAGGCCGTGAACCAGGCGAAGGTGCTGCCCGTGACAAGGGCGACGAACAAAAAGCCCAGTCCCAGAATGCCCAGCAACCTCCTGTTTTTCGCGCAAAACCGCTTTAGATTGTCCCGCCTCATTGCTTTCATCCTCATTGCTTTCATCACGTTCCTCCTCAGTGGGTTACTTTGCCAGCATGTGCAACGTAAACAGCAGCGCCCCGGTGAAGATCACCAGGCACAACAATATCCAGGCCGCATTGATCAGCCGTATTTTTTTCAGCGGAAGGGCCGCTTGGGCTCCGGCGACTTCAGCCGGCATCGCCGCCAGCAGCTGCCCCAGGTCATCGCAATTCATCTCGTCCAGCGCCGAAAAAGTATCGGCACCCAACGCTTTCTTTGTGGGCTGCAATGTTTTCACTTTCTTTCCTCTCCCCTTTGACGCTTCCCCTGCGTCTTCTCTCTTCACAAGTTTTATAACGCCGGCTCTTCCCCTGCCGAGCCGCCCCTGCCGGGTTTTCCCTCCTGTCCCTGTTTTTCGTTGGCCTTGTGTCCTGAAACCCTCTTGCCGCCGAGGGTTTGCTTTCCCTTGCGAGTTCAGCATATAGTAACTCGAAGGTTAAGTCAAGGGAAAGCAGAAAAAAAGCTGGCCGCAGGGCGCTGCGTTCAAAAGAAAAGGGAATTCACGGAAATATAGCGAGGGATATTTCCATTATACTGGCATAAAATGGACGTCTCGCGATAAAACGTCACACTGGTGTTGTGCTAAATCACTAATTAAATTAATAATTCAGTACTTTTTTCTTGACAATATGACGAGAGCCTGATATTATAAGCAGGAAGCCCCGCATCCTTAAAGTTGGTTGAAGGTTTGCGCGGCGAAGAACGAGAGGAGATGTAAATCGCATGCTCAACAGCAAAAAAAAGCTGGCACTGGCGCTCGCCTCCATCACACTGGCGGTCTCGATGCTGATCGGCGCGGTGCTCATCGCGCAGGGCACCCTTGCAAATTCCCTTGTCGCTCCCCGGTACGGGAGGCTGCAGGCAGTCAAGTTTACCGACGTCAGCATCGGTTACTATTTCGGGGGCGCACTGGACGAGGACGGCGTCGTCTATGTCTGGGGGCAGAATGGCTCCGGGCAGCTGGGCAACGGCAAATCCATCAGCACAACCGCGGGGCAGGGCTATGCGGGCGCGCCGCAGCCCGTTCCCAGCCTGCCGAAGATCAAGCAATTCTCGGCCGGCGAATCCTATGGAATGGCTCTGGACTATAACGGGGACGCCTGGTGCTGGGGCTACAACGCGGAGTGGCAGTGCGGAAACTTCGTCGCGGCGGGCAACGCCGTGCAGCGCCTGCCCATCAAGCTTGACCGCGCGACCTACGGCATCCCCAAGCTCGTGAAAGTGGACGCCGGCGTATTCCACTCCGCGGCGCTGGACGAGAACGGCGAGGTCTGGTGCTGGGGCCTGAACAATGCGGGCCAGCTGGGCCGGGGCACTTCCGGGCGGCCCAGCAACTACAAGGAAAACATCCCCGCCAAGGCCGTCTTCCCTGCCGGCACCGTGATTGTCGACGTACAGGCCGGCCGCGACAACACCTCCGTCCTGGACAGCGACGGCAACGTCTGGTGCTGGGGCCGCAACTCCCTGGGCGAATGCGCCAACGGCAAAACAACCTTCGTGCCCGCCCCGTATAAGCTTGCCTTCCCGGCCGGCAGCGGGCCGATGACGCAGATTTCCTGCACGAACTTCGGCATGCTTGCCCTCGGCGCGAACGGCAGCGTCTGGCAGTGGGGACGTATTTTCGGCCAGAAGGGTTACGGCGTGGTGACCTACATCAAAGCGCCGGAGCAGGTGGAGTTCGACGGCGCCGCGCGTATTCAGGCGCCTGCCAAGGGCTCGGAAAAGGCGAAAATCGTCTATGACAGCACCTACGCTTTCCCCGGCGCCGCGAGCATAAGCGCGGGCAACCGCACCAACTATGTCGTCGACGTCAACGGAAAGATATGGACCTGGGGCGACAATGAATTCTACGGCTACGGCATGGCGACGGATTTCTACGGCGCGGACTACTGCCGTCTGCCCGTCTGGAGCAAGAAAGCCATCCAGTCCCCCACCATCACCGGCAACGGCGACCAGAATGTCTCCGGCAAGCAGCTGAGCTTCCTGCATCCGCAGGTATCCGGCAGCGCCAGCGACCCCACCACCCATCCCGAATACCCGAAGAGGACCTTCCCCACCGGCTTCTGGAACGAAATGGGCCTGGGGATCGACCCGGGCTACGCCGGGGTTCTCATGCCCTACGCGGATAAGATCGCCACGTTCGAGTCCTCCTATGTGGTGCTGGACGCGGACGGCAACCTGTGGGTGTGGAGCTACGACTCCATCGGCACCATCTGCTGGGGCACCGAGGCCATGCAGGAGCCATTGCCCAGCCATGCCAAGTGGGCGGAATCCGGCCTGTGGGATCTCTTCATCTACGAGCCCGTCCTGATGCGCGGCGCGGGCAAATACGTGCCGCCCGAGCCTCCGACGACCGAGC
>WQTL01000487.1 GCA_009786275.1 Bacillota bacterium
GGCGGATGGCGCGGAACGGACGGAAAACTGCCATAGAAAACAATCCCCCCAGCATAAACTAAGGCGCGCCGGACGCGAACCGCATCCGGCGCCCCGATTTGTAAGCCGACAACAAAAAAGAGATGCAAATGCGCAGAAGCTATTTTATCACATCCTCCGGAAAAAAGCAAACTATTTTTTGCGGAAAGGCACGCTTCGTGCGTTCCTACCGCACGCCGCCCACAAGGGCGATGAACGCCCCGACGATATCCGAAGCCGCGTTCTTGCCCATGGAAACCAGCAGCGCCCAGGTGTCGCTGTCCAAGGCGTCCTTGTCCTTGTTGTAGCGGTAGCCCACGATGACGTACTGGTTGTCCGGCTCGACATACCCGGCGGCGTCGTTCATCAGGTCGAAGATGATGAGGTTATCGCCGTAGAGCTCGCGCAGGGGGGCGTATGGGAAGCCCTCCATGGTGTTGTACACCGCGTCGCCCATGAGCAGCTCGCCGTAGATCTCGCCGGGGCTCAGGAAGACCTTGACGTCGCCGCCCGCCTCGCCGAGCTCCATGTAGCCCACTTCGGTCACGGTGTAGTATTTCAGTGATTTCCAGTCGTAAATCATCGTGATATCGGCCAGCCCGGCCTTGGCCAGCACCTTGGCCATGTTGTTCTGCGCCTCGGTGGTCAGCTGTTTGTGCGCGATGTTCAGCACGGGCTCCACGTCGGTGCTGCCGACTTTCACCCAATCCTTGTACCAAACCGTGTAATTCTCCGGCTTATCGGGCGCGTTGACGCCCAGCGGGTCGCCCAGCTCGTCGTTGAGGGCCCGGCACTGCGCCTGCGTCTTGTCCATCCCCAGGGTGATCAGGCCGAGCTCGTAGCCGAAGCGCATCGCCTCGCCGTGGGAGGACAGGCCCGGCAGGCCATCGTTGGAAAGCCCGCGGGAGGACGTGACCGTGCCCACGTTCCCCTGGATGAAGATGAAGTTGCTCCCGGCCCTGCTGATAATCTTGTCCATGTAGTAGATGCTGTCGGCGGTGATCTTGGAGCTGAAGCCCGGCATCTCGTCGCCGAAGCTGGCGGATTCCGGGTGGCAGGCGTAGGACGCGACGACCGTCGGCCGCTTGCCCGTTTCCTTCGGCGTGAACACCAGGCGGTACAAGTTGTCGTCCTCCACGAAGGGCGGCGTGCGGTCGTGGTTGTAGTCCTTCACGTCCTTCACGGCGTAGGTGAGCGTGCCCTCCGTCACCAGCATTTCGGCGTGGGCCGCTTGGATGGACGCCGCCGTCGCCGAGATAATCTTGTTCAGGTAGTCCGCGTTCACGCCGCTTTTCGCCTTGATGAGGCCGAATGTCAGGCCGGACAGGAAGTTGTTGAACAGAGTGGACAGCGGCTTGGTCCACACGCCCTGGGAGTCGATACCCGTATGGGTGTGGGTGGCGGATACATTCACGCTCACGATCTCGTTTTTCGCGGCGTAATCGGCCACGGCGGCGCGAATTTTGCGCACGTCGGCGTTGGAAAGGCCGATGCAGTCGATGGAAGAGAAGGACACCGCGCCCCGGCCGCTGCCGTCCTCCAGGACGATGGTGCGCACGCCCACGAACTCCTGCTCGCCGTCGTCGTCCTTATATACTTCGCTGACGTAGGCCCAGGGCACGTAGCTGCCGCGCGCGTATTTCATCTTCGCCTTGCCGAAGTCCTCCGGCAGGATCGACTGCTTGTCATAGCCCAGGCGCCATACGGCGCCGGCCGCGGGCGCATCGAGGAAGGCGTCGTGCCCCTTGTAGAAGCCGCCGTACTTCTCCAGGTCGAAGTCCTTGGCGCTGTACGTACCGGGCAGGCGGGGGATGAAGGCGCTGATGGCCCGCAGCAGCACGTCGTTGAGGAAGAAATTGCCCAGGCGGTTGAGCAGGTTCGCCTGCGCCTCCTTGGATTGCAGATCGCCCAGGGCCGCGTGGGCGGGGACCGCCGCGGTGCCGAGCAGCAGGCTCGTGGTCAAAAGGACCGCCAGGGTGGATTTCCATGTTTTTTTCATGATATAAACCCCTTCCGTTGGAGATACATGCATTATACCACAGATGATTTCCAAAAACAACTAGCAAAAAAATTAACCACAAGGGCCAAAGACCCTTATGGTTAATCGCAGTGGTGCGGACAAGAGGACTTGAACCTCCACCGAGTTGCCCCGACTAGAACCTGAATCTAGCGCGTCTGCCACTTCCGCCATGTCCGCGAGAAAGAGCATGGATATTCTATCATAGGAAGCGGGTGCTGTCAAGTTATTTCTATGAAATTCTTGATCTTTTAAATTACAGGTGCTATAATCAAATGAAATAGCAGGAAGGAGTGGGTTCTTTGAGCAAAAATTTTTACGGCTCCATGCCCGATGGCCGCGCCGCGGAGGCCTATACCCTTGATAACGGCCTGTTGCGGGCCGAAATTCTGACATTCGGCGCGGCGCTGAACCGCCTGTTCGCGCCGGACAGAAACGGCGGCATGGAAAATGTCCTCCTCACGTTCGGCAGCCTGGAGGAGCGCATCGCGGGCTCGCAGTACCAGGGGGAGGTCGTGGGCCGCTATGCCAACCGGATCGCGGGCGCGCGCTTCACCCTCGGCGGGGAGGAATTCCATGTCACCGCCAACGAAAAGAACGGCAACTGCCTCCACGGCGGCGGCGAATTCTCCCGCAATCTCTGGCAGGCCGAGCCCGTGGACGACGCCACGCTTATGCTGACCTTCGCCAGCCCGGCGGGGTCGCACGGCTTCCCCGGCGCGGTCACGGCACGCGTGCGCTACCGCCTGGAGGGGAGCACCCTCGCCGTCGAATACGAGGCCCGCAGCGACGCCGACACCGTGCTGAACCTCACCAACCACGCGTATTTCAATTTGGCCGGGGGAGGAAGTATACTTGATCACATCCTGCAAATCGACGCGGAGCGCTATCTGCCCATCGACGAGAAGTCCATCCCCACCGGGGAGCTGCGCCCCGTGGCCGGCACGGCCTTCGATTTCCGGCAGGCGAAGCCCATCGGGCGGGATATCCGCGCGGACGACGCACAGCTCACGCGGGTCAACGGCTACGACCACAATTTCTGCGATCCCAAGGGCATCGAGGTATATGAGCCGGTCTCCGGCCGCCGCATGGCCGTGACGACCGACCTGCCCGGCGTGCAGCTCTATACGGGCAACAACCTGCCGAACCCGCATACGGCCCTCTGCCTGGAGACCCAGGCCTGGCCCGACAGCCCCAACCAATGGCCGGAGCAATGCCTGCTGCGGGCGGGGGAGCGCTATTCGACCACGACCCGGTTTGATTTTTCGGTGAAATCATGATGAATCGAGAGAAAATATGAAGCATAACTACGAACCCATGGGCGCTTTCTTCAACAAACACGCGCCGACCTACGACCATGACCACACCGCGCAAATCGTCGGCGGCGTCGCGATGAAAGACATCGTCGCCGGGTACCTGCCGGAGGGCGCCCGCGATATCCTCGACCTGGGCTGCGGCACGGGCCTGGAGCTCCCGGCGATTTTTGCGCGCTTCCCCGAAGCGCGTGTCGTGGGCATCGACCTTGCCGAGGACATGCTGGCCCTGCTGCACGAGCGCTGCGCGGGCTTCGCCGTCGAAACCCTCCACATGAGCTATTTCGACTACGACTTCCCCGAAAAGCAATTCGACGCCGTAATCTCCGTGATGAGCCTGCACCATTTTTCGCCCGAGCAAAAGATAGGCCTGTATTCGCGGGTGCGAAGCACACTAAAACCCGGCGGGGTGTTTCTCAACTGCGACTATTACATCGGCAACCCGCTGTGCGCACGGCTGCAATTCGCGCGGCTGCGGCGGCTCAAAATCGAGCCCGGCGCGATGCACATCGACACCCCGCTCACCACCCGGCAGGAGCTGCAAACCCTGCGGCAGGCCGGGTTTGCGCGGGTGGAAATGCCGTTGAACCAGGACAACACGACCCTCATAGCGGCCTATGGCGATATCGCTCAGCCGGAGGAAACCGCATGACCTGCCGCACCTTCACGCCGGACGACCGCCCGGCCCTGGCCGCGGCCTTCGGCGAGTGGATTTTGCACACAGATGTGATGCACTTCGATCAAGATTCGCACACCGTCGGTGCGTTTGAAGGCGATACGCCCGTCGGTTTTATCTCCGTGTATCCGAAAAAACGGTTCGGCGGGATGGAGGCCTACATCGACGTGATCGAGGTGGCCGAAAGCCGCAGGCGGCAGGGCGTCGCACGCACCATGCTTGCCATGTCGGCGGACTGGGCGCGGGCCCGGGGCTGCCGCCGGCTGCGCGCGTGGAGCACGGCGGACAAAACCGAGGCCATCGCCATGTGGCGCGCGTTGGGCTATCGCCTGCGCCCGGTGTATGCCCGCAAGCGGCTGACCGGCTACTATGTCACGAAACGGCTGAAAGGAGAGCGCCCATGACCCCGCGCGAAATCTTTACCGCCGCCATGCGGATACCCCGCGACCAGACCATCCGCCTGCCCCGCGTGGAGTGGGCCGCCTGGTGGGACAAGACCATCCGGCGCTGGGAGGGCGAGGGCCTGCCAAGCTTAAGCTGGGAGGATTCCCTGCGTTATTTTGATTTGGACATCATGCGCGGCCTTTCCGTGGAACCCGGGGCTGAGTTGATCCGGGACGAGGCCGGCTACGAGCGCCTGCGCCCCCGGCTGTTCACGCAAAAAGCCCTGGATCGCGTCGCCCGGGAGGCTAGGCGCCTTGCCAAGGCCCACGAACGCGGCGAATTCACGGTGCGCTTTATCCTGAACGGCTTCTTTTGGTATCCGCGCCGCCTGTTCGGCATTGAGGGCCACCTGTACGCCTTCTATGACCACCCCGAACTGATGCACAAGATCAATCAAGACTTGCTGGCGTTCAATCTCGAGGCCATTGAGCGCGTCTGCGCGTACCTGCGCCCCGACCTGCTGTCCCTCATGGAGGACATGTCCTACAACCACGGGCCGATGCTCTCGCAGGCCTGCTTTGACGAGTTTCTGCGGCCCTATTACCTGGAGCTTGCGAAGGCCCTGAAATCCTATGGCGTGCCCTTCTTTGTCGACACCGACGGCCTTGTAGATCGGCTTGTGCCTTGGCTGCTCGATTGCGGCGCGGAGGGCCTGCTCCCCCTGGAGCGCCAATCGGGGGTGGACGTGAACGCCCTGCGGGCGCAGTACCCCGGGCTGAAGATGCTCGGCGGCTTCGACAAAATGGTGATGGACAAGGGCGAGGCCGCCATGCGCGGCGAATTCGAGCGCTTGTTGCCGTTGATGAAAGCCGGGGGCTTTGTGCCCTCGGTGGACCACCAGACGCCGCCGGGGGTGGGGCTGGAGGCGTACAGGCTGTATGTCAGGCTGCTGAGGGAGTATACGGGAACTTATGTGACAGGCAAAGCAGATACATTTCGTGCGATATTAACGACAGGAGAACCAGACATGGAATTCATCCCGGCCAATCAAATCAAAACCTTCCTGAACAACGGCGTGGCATCCGAACAGCTGCTTTTTCCCGAAAATTCCGAGAGCGAGCGCGTGACCATCACGCGGACGGGGACATCCACGGCCTGAAGAACGAAAGCGCCACGGCGTTTCAATACATGTCGGTCACATCGCCCCCGATCAATTTCAGGAAAGCGTATAGGCAAGAAAAGTAGAAAGAGAACCCTAACATATGCCAAAATTCCAGAAAGACCTCACCCAGGGCAGCGTCGCCAAGCACTTGATTTTATTCGCCCTGCCCTTCCTGGCCTCGAACTTTCTCCAGGCGCTCTACAACATGGCGGACATGTTCTTCGTCGGGCGCTTCAACGGCGCGGTGGGAGCCACCGCCGTGGGCGTGGGCGGGCAGATCACCATCCTGGTGATGAACCTGATCTCCGGCCTCGCGGTGGGCGGCACGGTGCTCATCGCGCAGTACATCGGGGCCAAGCGGCAGGAGGACGTCAAGCGCACGGTGGGCACGATCTTCACGCTCTACGGCGCGGCGGGCATCGCGCTGACTGTGGTGATGCTCGTGGCCGACCGCTACATATTGCGCCTGCTGGTCAGCGACCCCCTGGCCTACCCGGAGACCCTGAAATACACCGACATCTGCATGAGCGGGCTGATCTTCATCTTCGGCTACAACGCGGTGAGCGCCGTGCTGCGCGGCATGGGGGACAGCCGCCACCCGCTGCTGTTCGTGGCCGTCGCCGCGGCGCTGAACATCGGCCTGGACGCGCTGTTCTGCGGGCCTTTCGGCTGGGGCGCGGCCGGGGCGGCCTGGGCCACGGTAATCTCCCAGGGGGTGAGTTTCCTGCTGTCCGTGTGGTATTTGCGCCGGCAGAAATTCCTCTTCGACTTCCACCCGAAGAGTTTTCGCGTGGATAAGGAAATCGCCCGGCAGCTGCTGCGCATCGGCCTGCCCACCTCCCTGGGCGGGGTGACGGTGGCGTTCTCGTTCATCACGCTCACGGGGGTGGCAAACAGCATCGCGGGGATCGTGGGCACCACGGCCCTGAGCGTCACGGGCAAGGTGAACTCCGTGGCGATCCTCCCGGCCTTCGCGATGCAGGCCTCGGTGTCCTCCATGGCCGGCCAGAACCTCGGCGCGCAGAAGCACGACAGGGCTTTGAAAACTTGCCTTACCGCCATAGGCCTCGCGCTGTGCGTCACGCTGCCGCTGATGTTCCTGGTGCGTACCTTCGCCGAGCCCGTCACGCGCTTCTTTTTAGGCACGGACAGCGCGGGCCTGGACCCGGCCGTGGCCCTGGAATGCGTGAAGCAGAGCGCCGTGTATATCCGCTCCATCAGCTGGGACTACATCTTCGTGGCGGGGGCGTTCAACATCATCGGCCTGGCCCTGGCGGCGGGCCACACACGCTTCACGCTTTCCATGAGCCTGTTCAGCTCCATCGTGGCGCGGGTGCCGGCGGCGTGGCTGCTGGGCAGGACCCTCGGGCTCGGGCTGATGGGCATGGGCTTCGCCGCGCCGATCGCCACGGCGCTTTCGCTGGTGATCGACGTGATCTACCTGTGCAGCGGGCGCTGGAAGAAGAGCCGGGTGATGGTGAATACGGAGATTGCGGCGTTGGAGTAGCAAATACATCAAAAACCCCTGCCTTTTCAGACAGGGGTTCTTCTTTCAGGCTACGGCGATTGGTCAGTTCTGCTTTTGCAGCGCGAAGGCGTTGGCCGTCTCCTCCTCGCGCAGGTCCGCCTCCGAGATGAAGGTAATCCCGCGGCAGGAGCCCCCCGCCAGGCGGATACGTTTGCGCAGCAGGCGCCCCGCGTGGCCGAAGTAGCGCATGCGGTTGCTCACGACGCAGGTGATGTCGCGCCCGCCCAGGTCGCAGCGGTACAGGAACTCGTTGCACTCGGCGCTGGGTGACAGGCAGCGCAGGGAATCCACCAGAAGGACGGAGTCGTATTTCGCGAAGTCGATATCCAGAGGGGCCAGACGCACGCCCTTACCGGTCAGGGCGCGGTAGCTGTCGGCGATGCCGTCGATCAGCGCTCGTTTTTTGTAGCGCGGGCGGAGTTCCAGCACGTCCACGTCCTCCATGGCGGAGGCTTCGCACATGCCGCGCACCGCGCTACGGTTACTGTGAAAGATGAGCAGCGTTTTCATATGGATCCTCACTCCATTCATATATCGCTATGTGAAGCCGGCGGTCAGGCCGGCGCGGATGCGAGGGTGTCGTTCAGCCAGGCGATCACGGCCTCATAGACCTGCCGCTTCTCCGGGGACATCAGGATCTCGTGGCGCAGCTCGGGGAAGAGGGTACAGGTGAGCCGGTTGCAGCCGGCCTCGCGCAGCTTGTGCGCCACCAGGTCCATGCCCTTGCCGTAGCCGGTGACGGGGTCCTGCCCGCCGCCGATGATCAGCACGGGGAACTGGTAGGGCAGGGAGCTGAACCACTGCTTGCTCGATACGGACTTCAGCAGCGAAAACAGGTCCAGGAAGCCCCTGGCGGTGAACAGGAAGCCGCAGCGGGGGTCGGCGATGTAGTTGTCAACCTCCGCCTCGTCCGTGTTGAGCCAATCGAATTTGGTGCGGGGCTTGCCCGGGTATTTGTTGTTATAGGCCCCGAAGGCGATGGTATCCAGCATCGCGCTGCGGTGGAACTCGCCCTGCAGGGCGGCGATCAGCCTTGCCATGAAGATGCCCGCGGCGGCGGCGGGGTTGGGCGCGCTGGTGCCGCAGAACGCGGCCCCGGCCAGGTCGTCGCTGAAGCGCTCGCAGTAGGCGCGCGCCAGAAAGGAGCCCATGCTGTGCCCGTAGAGGAAGATGGGCAGGTCGTCCGGGTAGGTCTCCCGCATCAGGCGGGTCATCAGGCGGATATCGCCCACGAGGTTTTTCCAGCCGTGCTCCTTGCCGAAGTAGCCCAGCTGCTCGTCGCTCGCGCTTTTGCCGTGGCCCAGCAGGTCCATCATCCATACGTCGAAGCCGGCGGCGCACAGGGCCTGCGCGAATTCTTCGTAGCGTTCGCCGTGCTCCGCCATGCCGTGCACGATCTGCACAGCGGCTTTGGGCGATTTATTGACAGGTTTCCATATACGGTAATAGATATCGGCAAGGCCGGAACACGAGGCGAACGTTCCCTCGCTGCGCTCAAATGCAGTTGCCATATGTACATCTCCCACAAGGATATTGAGCGGCGGCAGCTTCTTTGCCGCCGGATAGCGCCTTGTAAAACTGCTTTCCTGCGGATTGAACCGACGGTATTATAGCACGTTTTAATCAAAAATGGTAGCCCCTTTGCGGGATTTTCTGCATCTTTGGAGGTGTGCACAAAAAATAAGGGATAAACTGGCAATTTACAGCGAGACAACTGGCAAATTTCACAAAAAGGCGTTTGATTCGGCAATACTTTCTCCGCATTTTATTCACAAAGCCGCAGGAAAAAAATTTGCCCGGTGAAAATCCGCGTGTGGATTTTGGCATTGCAATTCGTTTCGGAGTATGATACAATAGGGAAAACCATGCAAAAGAAGCAAAAAATTTAACATAGAAGGAGCATCCCGATATGGCAAAAAAAGGCATCGCACTGCTGTTGGCACTCGGCATGCTGGCCGGGGCCTTCATGGTCCCCGGGCTGGCCGCCGACGCGAAGAAAGGAGCTTACGTGAATCCGAACGGCTGCAAACCATCGAACCTCTGCAAGTACTCCCCGTCCATCATCCTGCCGGGCATCTCCCAGTCGGATACCAGGCTCTACGTGGACGGCGAGCCCACCGACCTGCACGGCGGGACCGTATTCCCGGACACCGACAACATGGACCTCGCGCCCGTGATCCTCTCGCTGCTGGGCTCGCTGCTGCTGCAGCACGACGTCGGCCTGACCAAGTCGGTCTACAACCTGGTGAAGGACATCCTGGAGCCCCAGCGCGTGGACAAGGAGGGGAATTATGTCCACGACCTGCGCACGGAGGTCATCGGCCGGGTATCGGAGATGAACGAAAGCCAGCGCCACACGGCTCTGGACGTCAACGTGCCGGTCTACGAGGTGATGGAGGCGGCCGGGGACGACCACGTGTACTTCTTCGCCTTCAACCTGGTGGACGACGTGTGGAACAGCGTGGACTTGCTGGAGAAGTACATCGACAAGGTCCGCAAGGAGACCGGGCACAGCAAGGTGAACCTGGTCAACGTGAGCCTGGGCGGCACGCTGTTCACCGGCTACATCGAAAAATACGGCTATAAAAAGCTCGACCAGGTGGTCAACGTGGTCAGCTGCGCCGACGGCACGGATATGTTCGCGGACCTGTTCAGCCACAAGGTCAACCGCAACGAGGATTTCCTCTACCGCAACTGGATCCCCACCCTCATGGACGACGAGCTGGGCGTGGCCGAGGGCTGGGACAAGACCATCGGCTACAGCGCCGACCTGCTCATCCGCATGTTCCCCAACAAGGTGTTCGAGGGCATCCTTTCCGCGGCGTGGGCGGCGATATTGGATACCATCCTGGTCAACTGCACGCAGTTCTGGGCGATGATCCCCTGCGACCGCTACGACGAGATCGCGGCGATGTACCTGAACGACGCCGAGCACGCCGTGCTGAAGAAGAAGACCGACGCCTACCACAAGGCGCAGTTGAACCTGGCGGGCAACATAAAGAAGGCCCGGGCCGCCGGCGTGCACGTCAACAACATCGCAGGGTCGAACCTCCACTTCGGCGAGGGGCGCTACACCTACTTCCAGCCGGTGGCGTCCATCGATACGGTCAACGGCGACGGCATCATCAGCCTGCGCTGCGCCGGCATGGGCGCCACGGGCGCGGCCCCCGGCAAGACCCTGAAGGAGGAGGGCTACACCCCCAAGAAGAAGGGCTACCTGTCCCCCGACGGCAAGGTCGACTGCTCCACCTGCGTGCTGCCGGACAACACCTGGGTCTTCCTGGGGCAGGAGCACGAGGTGGGCCGCAACGACGCCGTGCTGCACCTGGCCTCGGCCCTGATCAAAAACCCCGGCATGAACATATACACCAACCCGAAGAAATTCCCGCAGTTTAACTACACGATGGATACCAACGACCTGCGCCGCGGCCGCATCGCCGACGCGAAGAAGCTCCTGGAAGAGGGCGGGCTCACAGCGGCGGATAAGGCCGAGCTGAAGGCCGCCATCAAGGAGGGCGAGGCCGTGCGCGCACTGACCATAGGCGACGCGAAGCGCGCCAAGGCCGCCACCGATACGCTCAACGCGCTGCTGGTCAAGCACGGCAAGCGGGGCGAGCCCTTCGTGCAAAGCGGCTTCCAGCAGAACATGGAGGCGCTCATGGCCTTCGTGAGCCAGATGGCGCTGTATTACTACGGCAACAACGGGTTCATCGAGGGCGGCAGCGTGATACGGTTCTGGAAGAAGGTAGCAGAGTAGCGACATGGAAAAAACAGGGAAAAGAAGCGCTTCCGTAAAAAAGGGTTGACAGCTTCGCTTTTTTGAGTATAATATAATTGCAGGCAGAAATGCGCTGTATACTCGTGCAAGCGAATTCGCGTTTAAGCGGCATGCAATGCCGTCGCCCACGAGGAGGCCGCCTTCGGGCGGCCTTTATTTATGGTGGCGGGGGAGTGGGAATTCATGGATATTTTCGTCTATTCGGATGAATCCGGCGTGTTTGACAAAGAACATAATGCGCTTTTCGTTTTTGGAGGGCTCTTGTTTCTGAGCAACGACGAAAGGTGCGAGTGCTCCCGCATGTATGCCGCGGCGGAAAAAGTGATACGGGAGAGGGAGCAATCCGGCAACAGGGAACTGAAAGCGTCCTTCGTTTCCAACAGCTCCAAAGGAAAACTTTACCGCTCACTGAACCGTTACCGCAAGTTTGGTGTGATTGTCCGTCAGCAGTATGTTTTGGATCGCATATTCAAAAGCAAAAAGGATAAGCAGAGATATCTGGATTATGTCTTTAAAATTGGACTTAAGCGAAAACTGCAGGAGATGATCAGGAGCGGCGAAATTGACCCGGACCAAGTTCGCAATATCTATGTTTTGGTGGACGAGCACAGTACCGCGACGAATGGATGCTATGAGCTGCGTGAGGCACTGGAAGCGGAATTGAAAGGCGGTACATACAATTACGATTACAGCACAGCGTTTCCGCCGGTTTTCCCGCGGATGAATGAAGTATGCCTGTTTTTTAAGGATTCATCCACAACGCTGCTTGTCCGGGCGGCGGACATTGTTGCGAACCGGATCTATCACAAAGCGCAGGAAGGGATTGCCGCCGGGAAGCACGACAACAATCTTTTTGTGGTATGGTTGCCTTAATTTACAGATATCCCTACCGCCCGAAGTACTTCTCCCGTTGCTTTTGCATCCTGCCCGACAAAAATTCCAGGGTTTCCTTCGCGCCGGGCTCGCCCGTGACATAGTCCTTCATGGCGCGGCCCTCCTCGAAGCACAGCTCATCGTGCAGGGGAAACCAGTTCTTTTCCAGGAAGCAGGCGTAGCGCACGAAGCGCCACTCGCCCACGAAGCGGGGGGTCTCGTCGATGGTGTCCACCGCCACGGAGTAGAAATTTTCGATGGAATCGATCAGGGCGGCGCGCTCGTTGCGCGGGGAGAACACGATGGTGGAGCACACGTGGCTGTTGCGGCTGTTGACGCTGCAATGGCTGTCGGTGCTGCCCACCACGGGGTAGCGGCGGCCCTTGGCCGCGTCGCGGTAGTAGTCGGCGGCCTGGAGGCCGTTCTGCTCGAAGTAGTTCTCGCCGCCCAGCACCTCGTAGGCGCCGAAGGGCCGCGCCTCCATCATGGCGTCGACAAAGCTCGGCGGCACGTGGAACACGTTGGCGATCCAGTAGGGGTGGCAGAAAATCCCCAGCCCCCCGCCGCGCTTGATCTGGCTGAAAATCCAGTGGCAGGCGGCGTAGCCCCAGCGCTCGGTGCCCTTGAGCTGCGCCGGAATATCGATGGTCTCCATGTAGGCGTCCACCTCGGCCCAGTACGCCTCCGGGCTGCGGGTGGGCGGCGGGTCCGGGATCACGGCGCGGCGGGCGTCCTCGTAGGCGGCGGGCTCCACTTCCCCGTTGCGCACCAGGGCGTTGACGCTGTACGCGCTGCCGAAGTTGACGATATGCACGTCGTTGATGTGCCCGCCCGCCGGGTCGTTGGGCAGGTGCACCTCCTCGCCGGGCACGAGGCACATCTCGATGGGCACGTCTTTGTAGGCGCCGATGACGTCCAGCGAGGGGTAGTATCGGCGGTGGTCGGTCATGGCCAGGAAGTCGTAGCCGGTTTTGCGGTAGTTGGCCGCGGCGACCTCCGGGGCCTGCCTGCCGTCGGAGCGGCGGGAGTG
>WQTL01000488.1 GCA_009786275.1 Bacillota bacterium
GTGAACGACATCGAGATGATGCTGGCGCTTCTGGACGAGCATGACCGCGAGCTCTGGGCCGACAGCGGCTATACCAAGGCGGTCTACGTGGAATTGCTGAAGAAATACTACCCCGATCTGGTCCTGCACATCAACGAAAAGGCTGAAAAGAACCGTCCGCTGACGGACGAACAGAAGGCGAACAACCGTGAAAAGTCCCGCGTGCGGGGCAGAATTGAGCACGTCTTCGGCCACATGCACACTTCCATGGGCGCTCTGACCCTGCGCTGCATCGGCATCGCCCGCGCGGAAAGCAACATCGTGCTGCGCAATCTGGCCTACAACCTGTCGAGGTACGCCACATTGCGAAGGCTCAATCGAGCACCTGTTTTAGCATAGCCTGGTCGCGGCGTGGCAAAATCGCCTCGAACGCTGGGCTATCCTGTTTTTTAGCCCCTTCACAGGCAATTCACCCTCCCCTTGTAATTAACATTTCCATACCGAAGCCTTGTGCCCTCTGCACCTTGGGGTTTTCGAGGTGGCCTCGTGTGAGCAAAGCAAAGGCCAAAACCAAGTTTGGCGCGAAGCTGAACATCAGCGTGACGAGTGGCTTCACGCGCCTGGAGCACAGTAACTTCGACGCCTACAACGAAAGCGAAATTTTGATTGCAATCATCGAACGCTACCGAGCCAGAGAAAGCTGCTGTCCAATCTTGCGTTAAATCTCGCCCACGCCGGGCAGATTTCTTCGTGCGCCGTTTTGGCGCTGACTTGGAATCAGCGAAGTTAGGAGCGTTCAATAGGCTTATGTGTTGTCCACCACTTTTTATAACAAAAAGTCAAAATTTATCCAACAACCGTTTTTCCAGCGGGAGCACAAAGGGCCAAACGATGCCTAGCACAACGGCAACCAAGCAAACAACTTGAACCATGGTAAATCCACCAATTCCCTGCGCTTCTATTTGGTGATGCCCTTCACCATAATATCGAAGGTAATCCCAAAAAAAACGAGGTACCATAAAAGACAACAGGCAAAATGAGCAGCCATAACCTGGTCGATATGATTTTGCATAAAGCATATATGAGACACACGCAATGGAAAGCAGGAACCCCACAGAAAACTCGAATAGCTGTAGAGGGAATACCGTTGTTTCCAGTATATCGTTGTAGACGCCCCAAGAGCAGGGAATGCCAAAACAACAGCCTTGGTACCAGCAGTTTGTTAGCTTAATAAAGCATGCAGATTCAAAGATAAACAAAGCGATAACATCGTAATAAAATTCTCGGTTTTTTCTGATAAGGAAAAATGGAAGCGCAAGAAGCATAAAATAAAACAACAGGAGAAAAAAATCCAAAAACATTTCTGGACGCATCTGCGGAAGTATATCCATTTCGGTATTTCTAAAATTTCTAAGAGAATTAGCCGCTTTACTGTCGAGAATGATCCAATTGAATCCGTTACTCACGATCAAGGCAGAGAGCAGAAGATAAAAGAAATTTACCCGCCGTCCTGTGCGCACGTCTGGTATCAGTTTCAATTTGTCGCAGAGTAACCAATCAGTCTTTTTCAACAGCCAGAATACCCTCTTTTTTCTTGCCTCTGGGACGCTTGTGGCTGAAAAAGACTGTGACAACCGCTCTAGCCACCGTGGGCCGGAGACAGCGGGCTCAAGGCGTGCATTTATCCTAGGCGAAAGCAGAAAAAGTGTCAATAAGGGGAGTATCGTCACGAAACAAAGAATGTCTATATTCCTACTCAAATAATCAAAAATCGTTAAGGTTTTTAGCCAGATCAGCCAGTCCAACATGAAGATCTCTCCTTTGCTCGGCTTTTACTTGTTTGCTTGCGCTGAAAAATAGCCATACATTTATTCTATATCAAGATGCTTCAAATCGTCCCAATCTTTCCTGCCGAAATTCCGTCCATATAAATCGTATTTTTTTCGGATTTTAGGAAAAGCAAAGTTATACCAGACAACATAGAGGAAAGTGCGTACAACTGTACCTAGAAACTCAAAAAAACCCTTTTGGCCGATACTGTCGATAACCCTCCACAATCCGAGCTTTATGAATTGCAGTCGGTCAGTTCTTTGGTCCTTCCGATTCTGGAACAACAATCGTAAAAAGAAAAAGTAATGGATAACTTTCAACTCGCGGTCAGAAATTGCAGAATAATTTCTTTCGAAGAATTGCCTGGTTGTCTGCTTTGGCCAGTCTGCAAGACTTTTGGGTGGATGCAACTTGCCGGACAAAACCAAGTCGTTGTATTCAGCGGTGCCTGGCAAAGCACAAAACAACCCCGACCCGTAAATAGTAGGGTTGAGCCGAAAAATTGTATGCACTGTCTGCTTAATTTGCGCAGACGTTTCACCAGGAAAGCCAAAAATAATGTTTAACCAACTTTCAAGTCCAACAACTTTGCAGTTATTGACATCAGTTTCGATTTTCGACAACGGATAGCCTTTCTTTATTCGTTCAAGTATCTCCGGAGATCCGCTTTCGAGCCCATAAATAATTCCCCAGCAGCCCGCATCCACCATGTGCTTCATATCATCAAGGGTCAGCACGCCGATACGTGTTTCGCAGAACCAACGGATTGGTTTTTTAAGCTTCATGCTCAAAGCAGCAATATCTTTACAATAGCCGCGCAATTCGTTTTTGTCGAACCCCCATAATTCATCAATAAATACAAAACCATCTGCGCCATACTCCGATACCAGTGTTTCAATTTCGCGCATGACGGACTCTCTTGTTCGTGAACGGTATTGACAGTGATGATAGGCGGCGTTGAAGCAAAAAGTACATTTGTAAGGGCAGCCTTTTGAAGCGATGGCCGTCAGTGTATGTGGCGCAACGGGATAATAGACGAAATATTTTCCCATAGGCAGGAGCGAAAAATCAGTGTCGGGAAAATCTGATAGGTCCGCAAAAGGGCGTTGCGCTGTGTGAACTGGTTGGCCATTTAGGTCAAGATATACCAGCGATTGCACGCTTGCCGGCTCCCGCAGACCGTTGACCACCTCAATCAGTTCTAGAAGAGTGTATTCCCCCTCGCCTATGCCCACATAATCTGCCAGACCTTCCAGAAGAATCGATTCCGGCATAAATGACGCAGTCAGTCCCCCGCACAGGATGGGGACGTCGGGGTACAATGCGCGTATTTTTTGGCAGCAGGTCTGCATATCCGGTATCTGTTGTAAAAACATCAAAGTACAAACCACAACATCAGGCTCGAATTCTTTCAGTGTCTGCAAAATACTTTTTGAATCAATGGTTCGTTCATATATGCGCACCTCGTGGCCTTCCCGTTTCATAAATGAGGCAAGGCTTAGAACTGCGGTTGGAGGCATATTGCTAGTCGTTAAGCTCAGCTTCATTTTTGGATAAATAAATAAAATGCGCACGCAGAATCACCTCTCGTTCATTTTTGTTCATTATAACAGATTTCTCAATCTGTGTCAAGAAAAATGTGGCACTAACACGTGGAACACGTGGAGCTATTTTTCCAGTAAATTCCCACTATAAGTTCCACCGTGGACGAGGGCGTGGAAATTAGCGAGAAACACAAGCATCTGACCCCTGAACAACTTGAGGAAACTGAGAGCTGCCTGAACCGCAGAGTGACGTTCAAGGCCATCGGGCAGCGCATCGGCAAAAACCAAACTACGGTGTCCAAAGATGTCAAGCGGCACCGTGCCATACGCTGAAGCACCAGAAACTTGGCCGCTCGGGAAACCCGTTGCCGCCGAACCGTGAGAGCTCCGTTCTGCTGCATCGTCTGTGAAAAACGGGACCGCTGTGCGCGTTCCAAAAGCGATTTTATCACGCAAAGACCGCACAGAAGACCTACGAATCGCTGCTAGTGGAATGCAGGGAACGCGCCAGCAGCGGAGCGATGTCGCCGAGTCCCTCGCGGTGCCGGTATAGCGCCCGGATATCTTTCCACAGCGGATCGAACAGAGCTCCGGCGGCATCCAAGTCCACATCCCAAAAATCCAGAAGGCTTTGCGTGAAGGCAAAGTCCTTTTCTTTTTGTCCCAGACGAAATACTCGCGGTCGCCGATGATGTACGCCTTGAAATCCACGCCCATGCCACCTCCAATTTGGAACGAAAATAATTTGCAAATTCATTATAAACCTATTGACAAGCGATGTCAAGTGTGTTAGACTAAAAAAGAAATAGAACGAAAATACCGTTATAATTAATAATCTATCGCCGAAAGGAAAACAAAATGCCCCCCAGCAAACTCGAAACTCTAACCGGTGCAGCGCTCATGTCCATGCCCCTGCCGACCACCCGCATGATCGTTGAGGGCCTCATCCCGCAGGGCCTGCACATCCTCGGCGGCGCGCCGAAGATCGGCAAGTCATCGCCATCGACACCCTACAGCGTGTGCGCGATACCGCTAGTGAAGCAAATGCCTATGCCAACGACTACCGCGAGGTCAACGTACTGAAATCCCTTGCTGACAAGCACCGCATTGCAATTCTGCTCATCCACCACCTGCGCAAGCAGGCCGACGACGACCCCCTGAACATGATCAGCGGCACCACCGGGTTAACTGGTGCAGTAGACGGGATCTATGTGCTGAAGAAAGACAAGCGCACCGGCACTGCCGCGAAGTTCATCGCCACTGGCCGTGACATCGAACAGCGAGAGCTCACCCTGGAGTTTGATTCAGACTCGCACCTGTGGAATCTCGTCTCGGACGACACGGAGCAGCCCTCCTCTCCTGCTGGTGCCGTGCTACTTGCTGTGAAGAATTATCTTCAGAGAGAGGAAATTTTCATCGGCAGCGCCACTGAACTGCAAACAGCACTCTGCACAAAAACACCGCCTGCCGTCCTCGCCAAGACGCTCACGCAAAACCAGCAGGCCCTCGCCGCCCAGGGCATCCAATACAGCAATTCCCGCACAGGCCAGCGGCGGGAGATCACCCTGCTCTATGACGGCAATGACAGCAATGACGGCAAAAACGATAGTGCCCCGGTCCCAAATTTGCCGTCACAGGCGTCACTGCCGTCACAAAGACCACCGTAGCCCGCTGTTGCGCCCACATTCGCCCCGTGTTCCGCTTTCGCGCACTGCTGCGAGGGGATGTACCTGCAGAGGAAGAAAGCCCGCCGTTGCGCTACGTGTGGCCGAGTTTACGGAAAAGCGGGTTTCATGCAAATTGCAGAACAAACCGTGGGGTTACGAACGAGAGTAGTAGCAGGATAAAGCAACGGTCACATAGGTGTCCGTTGCGAACCACATCGCCCGGCAATGCCGGTCGGAAATGGCGGTGTTTCGGGCTTTTCGCGGGAGCTCGGCAAAACGCTTTAGGTGGCTGTGTTTATGTCAGAGATTCAAAACTGGTGGCTGTAAGCTGGCAAAACAGGCCGGAAAGCCCAAAACACCGCGGTCTTATAGATGCACCTGTTTTGGTGTCAACGAAATTCAGGAGAAAAAATGGAAAAGCAAAGAATCAGCACTTACTTAGACAGCGACCTGGTGCGGCGGGCAGACGCCTACCATGGACAAGTGGACTGCCACTCGCGTAACGAGTTCATCACCCCGGAAGAAATCAAAGATTTCCGCCGGGAAGCCGTAAATAATGTGCGCCGCACCCGCGGTAAAGTTCGGCTCGACGACCTGTTCTATCGCAGGGATGAGGACTCGCTGTGAATAGCCGGAGCCCCAACAACTCATACTATTTTAAGGAAGAAAAGAGGTGAGCCCTATCGAACTCCAAGTCCACGACCGTGAGCACATCATAGAGATATGGCTCACGTCCGCAGAAAAAAAAGACCAACAGCTCTGGCAGCTCCTCCAGCCCCTTTATAATATTTATAAGAAACAAAATTATAATGTAGCCGTCTTCTACTCAGGGCAACGAGACCTCTTTGACAGCACGGCGGGACTGTTGCTGCACAATCGGGCGGGGTAACTCCCGCCTTTTTATTTTCATTTACCACTTGCTTTCCCCTTCATCTTGTGATACAATATTATCAGCATCCAAGAAAAGAGGCGATCATCTCTGCAACCCACATACGCCATCGCGGGCTACTGCCGCATCTCGGTGGACGAGGAGCTCGACCGGGAGAACACCTCCATCGAGAACCAGCGCTCCATCATTGAGGACTTCGTCACGCGCAAATTTCCCGGCGCGCGGCTGGACTTCTTCGAGGACCGCGACCGCTCCGGCTACACCTTCGAGCAACGCGAGGCCTACCAGCGCCTGCGCCCCCAGCTGCTGGACATGACCTACGACATTTTAATCGTCAAAGATTTCTCGCGTTTCTCGCGCCGCAACAGCAAGGGCCTGGTCGAGCTCGAGGACCTGCGCGACGCGGGCCTGCGCATCATCGCCATCGGCGACAGCATCGACTACCCAACGTACGACGACTGGACGGCCATCCAGTTTCGTTTTCTCATCAATGAAATGCCCGTCACCGACACCAGCAAAAAAGTCAAGTCGGTCATTCAGCGCAGGCAGAGCGAGGGCAAATGGATCTGCTCCGTGCCCTACGGCTACATGATCACGAATTCGAAGACGATGAAATTTGAAGTCGATGAACCGGCGGCTGAAATCGTCCGCGAGATTTTCCGCCTCTACAACGAGGGCGACGGCTACAAAAAAATCGCCAATCACCTCACGGAGCTGCACATACCCACGCCCCGCGCCGCCGAGCGCGCCCGCAAGGAGGCCCGCGGCGAGGACTGCAAGCTCCAGCCCAAGCAGGCCTGGAGCATCGTCACCATCTCCGAGATTTTAGCCAACGATTTTTACATCGGCACCCTGCGGCAGGGCAAATACAAGCGCAAGAAGATCAACGGTGTAGACGTCAAGACCGACGAAATCGATCACGTGGTGTTCGAGAACAATCACGAGGCCATCGTTGATTTCCGTACATTCGCAATCACCCAGGAGCAATTGAAGAAGCGCTCGACAACCCATTACAGAGGCGTGAAGAAAAACAACAATGTCTACTCCGGCTTCCTCTGGTGTGGGGACTGCGGCAGCCCCATGTTTGCCATGAGCCGCCGCGACCTGCGCCCGGCCTACACCTGTGGGACATATCATTCGCGCGGGACGAAGGGCTGCACCTCGCACCACACGCGGGTGGATGTCCTCGACACCCTGCTCAAGAGCTACATCAAGCGCGTCCGCGACAACTCGGCCAGCATGATTGACAAGCTTAATCAGTCATTGAGAGACGAGCAAACGGCAGTGAAAGAAAGCACAAATTCGCTTGAGCTCCTGCAAAGTCAGATCGACGACGCCCGCCAGGAGATGAAAATCCTCGCGCGTCAGCAAGCCAAGGAGCTCCTGCGCAACCCGGATCGGGAAACGCAAATTGATGAGATGTATAGAGAGATGCTTGACGAGCTGGCAGATCGCATCGACGGCCTGCAAAACCAGCTGGAGCTCACTTCAGACCGGCGCAATACCGTCATCCGGGTCAATCGCATTGCAAGGACGGCCCTGGACATCTTCGACGCTATCCTTTTAAAAGAGAAGCTCGACAAGACCGACCTCGAGTTCATCCTGGACAAAATTGTGGTCTTTGAAGACCACATCGAGATTCATCTCAAGAGCGACATCGACGCACTGCTGCTCTCCGGCGAATTGGCCGAAGAAGAGATCACACAGTCATCCAAAAATCGCAAAGACAAGATCCTCGGTATCCATGTTATCAGCAGCGGCGACCCCCTCGAAATCTTCACCGACGCCGACGGCGAGGTCATATTCAAGAAATACTCCCCCGTGGGCGAGCTGACCGCCACCACGCGCCCCTACGCGGAGGTGCTCTTCCGGGGCACGAACCTGCCCATCCTCATCACCGACCGCGACCGCGTCATCGCCTGTGCGGGGCTTTCCAAGAAGGAGGCCATCGACCGCCGGGTGACCGGCGCCCTGGAGGCGGTGGTGGAGAGCCGCACGGGCTTCACCGCCTCGCCGGGGGGCGAGCGCCTGCGCCCCATCGAGGGACTGGAGCGCGAGGCTGCCGTGGCCTGCCCGATCATCGGCGGCGGGGACGTCTCCGGCTGCGTGATCATGCTCATGAACGAAAACGGCGCCATGCCCACCATGACAGAGGTCAAGCTCATCCAGGTGGCGGCGTCCTTCCTGGGCAGGCAGATGGAGGAATAAGGCGCAAGGCCTGTAGGGGCGGCACTTTCGCGTGCCTTAGCGGCGCAAAAGTGCCGCCCGAATGGATAAACAAAAAACGCACCCTCTGCAATCTCATTTGCAGAGGGTATCTCTTTGTAACGCCGCCGCTTTCCACCTAATCCCCCAGGCTCCCTCTCGCAGAGGGAGCTGTCGCCTCGGGCGACTGAGGGTGTATCGCGGAGCGACAATTCGCTTTCGCTTCAACGATGCATCCTATCCGTCCCCGTCCAGACGATATTCCTGCACACTTCCGCCCTGCGCTATATCGGCGACGTCTATTTTGTAGTAATAATACCCCGGCCCGGGAAAGGCGTCCTCCGGGTCATTCGGGCGGATCAGGAAAAAACGTTCCTCATCCAGCTTCGCGGTGACGCACCATCCGTAGGGCTCCGGCAAATCCGGGCTTTCCTCGGCCAGCGCGATATATTCCGCCGCGCCCGCCAAAGTCTCTTCGTAGGTGAGAAAGGCAAAACCTGTCGGCACGGCGAAGCCTTCCGAGTCGTCCGCGAGCACGCTGATTTCATTTTGATGAAAATCGACCTTATAGACGGGGCTTTGCGGCGGCTTGTCCTCCGGCGCAAGCCCGGCAATGACCACGGCGTATCTGCCGTCGGCTGAAAACGCGCAGTTTGCCGAGCACGGATTGCTCCTTCCGGCAGGGAAAAGCGCCCCCGTGTCCAGCGCTTTATCAATCGCGTTTTGTCTTACATTATACCGGAAAATATAGTTCACGCCAAAGTTGTAGGTCAGATAAACATATTCCGGACCGGCATAATACAGCTGCCAGGGGTCGCTTCCCACCGGCGTCGATTTCATATCGGCCAGCGCGTCTTTGGGCGCGGCAAATTGCAGAAGAAGCCCAGCGGCCCGTTCAGACTGCGCAGGCGGTTCATTTTGGCATCCCGGCAAAGCCAAGGCAAGCATTGCCAAAATCAATACAAGAGAGGCTTTTCTTTTCATTGCGGAATCACTCCCCCGTCGCGAACTTATACCCCACGCTCCACACAGTCTGCAAGCTCCACTTGTCGCTCACGCCCTCCAGCTTCTCGCGCAGGCGCTTGACGTGCACGTCGATGGTGCGGCTGTCGCCGTAGTAGTCGAAGCCCCACACCTCGTCCAGCAGCTGGTTGCGGGTGAACACGCGGTTGGGGTTGCTGGCGAGGTAAAACAGCAGCTCCATCTCCTTGGGCGGCGCGTCGACCTTTTTGCCGTCCACCCGCAGCTCGTAGTTGGTCAGGTTCACGCTGAGCTTGTCGAAGTGGACTTCCTTCAGCAGCGGCTCAGCGCCCTTGACGTTCTCCGCGCGGCGCAAAACAGCCTTGATGCGCGCCAGAATTTCCTTGGTGTCGAAGGGCTTGGTGACATAGTCGTCCGCGCCCAGCTCCAGGCCCAGCACCTTGTCAAAGACCTCGTCCTTGGCGGTGAGCATGATGATGGGCACCCGGGATGACTTGCGGATCTCCCGGCAGACCTGCCAGCCGTCCAGCACGGGCAGCATGATGTCCAGCAGGATCAGGTCGGGGCCGTGTTCCTTGAACGCGCCCACCGCCGCGTCGCCGTCATGGGCGAAAATCACCTGATACCCCTCTTTTTCCAGATAGAGCCGCAGCAGCTCGCAGATGTTGCTGTCGTCGTCGACTACGAGAATTTTTGTCATAGCGGGCAACCCCCTTGTGTGATTATAATACTAGCATAACAGGTTTTTGCCAAAAAAGCAAGCCGTAGCAGAATAATTCACAGGATATCCTAGAATATTTTACATACCTCTTGACATCGAGCGCCTTTCGGGGTAAAATAGAGGAAGTTCAATGGGGGGAGGCGGTTCCAATGGACCACGCGGACAAAACCATGGAAAAGATCGTGGCGCTTTGCAAGGGGCGCGGTTTTGTCTACCCCGGCAGCGAGATCTACGGCGGCCTGGCCAACGCGTGGGACTACGGCCCCCTGGGCGCGGCGCTGAAGAAGAACGTCAAGGAGGCCTGGTGGAAGAAGTTCGTCCAGGAAAGCCCCTATAACGTGGGCGTGGACTGCGCCATCCTCATGAACACCGAGGTCTGGAAGGCCTCGGGCCACGTGGTAAATTTCAATGACCCGCTCATCGACTGCAAGGCCTGCAAGATGCGCCACCGCGCCGACAACCTCGTGGATGCCTTCAACAAGGAGCGCGGCGTCGAGATGAACGCCGACGGCCTGCCGAACGAGGTCCTCACGGCCTACATCAAAGACAACGGCATCGCCTGCCCCAACTGCGGCAAGAGCGACTTCACCGATATCCGCAAGTTCAACATGATGTTCAAAACCTACCAGGGCGTCACAGACGACAGCGCCGCGGAGATCTATCTCCGGCCCGAGACCGCCCAGGGCATGTTCGTCAACTTCAAGAACGTCCAGCGCACCACGCGGCGAAAACTGCCCTTCGGCATCGCCCAGATGGGCAAGAGCTTCCGCAACGAGATCACGCCCGGCAACTTCATCTTCCGCACCCGCGAGTTCGAGCAGATGGAGCTGGAGTTCTTCTGCAAGCCCGGCACGGAACTCGAATGGTTCGACTACTGGCGCGCGTTCTGCAAGAACTGGCTGCTGTCCCTGGGGATTCAAGAGGGGCATTTGCGCCTGCGCGACCACGAGAAAGAGAAGCTCTCCCACTACAGCAACGCCACCACCGACATCGAGTACCTCTTCCCCTTCGGCTGGGGGGAGCTGTGGGGCGTCGCCAGCCGCACCGATTTCGACCTCAAGGCCCACCAGTCCGCCTCCGGGCAGGACATGACCTACTACGACCAGGAGGCAAACGAGCACTACGTCCCCTACTGCGTGGAGCCCGCCCTGGGCGTGGACCGCACCCTCCTCATCGCCCTGGTCGACGCCTACGACGAGGAGGTCGTGGACGCCGCGAAGAACGACACCCGGGTGGTGCTGCGCCTGCACCCCTTCCTCGCGCCGGTCAAGGCCGCGATTTTGCCCCTTTCCAAAAAGCTTGCGGAACCCGCCGCGGCCCTGTACGGTCAATTAAGCAAGCGCTTCGCCTGCGAATACGACGACACCGGCTCCATCGGCAAGCGCTACCGCCGGCAGGACGAAATCGGCACGCCGTTCTGTATCACCTGGGACTTCGAAAGCGAGAACGACGGCTGCGTCACCGTGCGCGAAAGGGACTCCATGGAGCAAATACGCCTCCCCGTTAACGCCCTCGCGCAATACATGCAGGATAAATTAGAGTTTTAGCTCTATATTTATACAATTCTATTGGAGGTATCCGTATGAAAAAAGCATTGTCCGCACTGCTGGTCGCGGCTGTCGTCCTCGGCCTTGCCGCGCCGCTGGCCTTCGCCATCCCAAATACCGGCAGCGTCGAGGAAGGCCAGCTTACTCCCGCCTCGTATACGCTCTACATGGAGCCCGCCAACACCACGCAGAAGAGCGAAATCAACGTGAACCTGCCCGCCGCGCCGACCCCCCGGCACACCGGCTGCGCCGCCGACTGCCTGATTTACTGGGATATCGTGGCCGCGCTCGGCGACAACATCGTGGGCTACCGCCCCGAGGACTATGATCCCGACTTGGGAGCCCTGCGTCCCGGCGGCACCGTCTTCGACATTGAAACCCTCCAGACCCAGACCACCCTCGGCAGCGCCATGTCCATGACGCTCTTCGCGCGCGAGGAAGGCACCGAGACGATCTACGCGGAGTGCCAGGAATGCAATACGTACTGGACCATCGTGGTCACCGTCGTCCCCCCGGAAGAGGAGGAGGAAGGCGGCGGGGAAGGCCTGCTCGAAATCCTGAAGTCCTGGTGGTTCGACCTGAAGTGGACCTGGGACTATCAGATCAAGCCCTTCTTCAAGTACATCTATTTCAACGCCGGCAACTGGTTCTGCAACGCGTGGGATCTGCTCATCAATTCCATCTGCAACCTGTTTGACGGCCTGTTCAGCAAGCTGTAAGCCACCCCAACCGAAGGTCCGTCAGGGCGGAGGAAAGCCTCCGCCCTATATTTGCTTGTATGAAAAAACCATGAAAGAGGTATGTGCATGAGCGGCTACAACCCGCAGGAATACAGCCAGCCCCCGCCGCCCGCCCCCGAAAACAAAACAAAGGCGGTCGCCGCGCTGGTGATCGGCATCGCCGCGCTGGCGGCGTCCTGGGCAATCGGCTGGATCCCCTTTGTTTCGCTCCTCCCCCTGGCCGTCGCCATCGTCGGCATCGTGGTTTCGGTGGGCGCGCGCAAGCAGTCGAATTCCGGCCTGGCCACCGGCGGCATGGTCTGCTCCATCATCGCGCTGGTTTTCTCCGGCGCCTTTTTCCTGTCCTGCACGCTGTGCTCCGTCTGCACCGCCGGCGCCGCCGGGCTCGGCGCCCTGCGTTGATATGCATCCATTTCTGCACGTGCTCGGGCGCGAACTCCCCGTGTATTGGCTGTGCGGGGTGGTCGGCATGCTGCTGGCGGGCACGTTGGCCATGCTGCGCCGGCGCGCCGCCCGCTTCCGCACCCCCGCCGAAGACGTCCTCCATACGCTGCTGCTGAGCCTCATCGGCGCGCTGCTGGGCTCGAAGATATTCCAAGCCCTCGGCCTGATCGTCACGCAGGGCGCCCGGCCCGGCTTTTGGAGCCTCGAAAACTGGGCGGCCATCGCCTACAGCGGCGGCGTTTTTTACGGCGGGCTGATCGGCGGCCTCCTCGCCGCGGGGCTTTACGTCCGCAAATACAAGCTGGATTTCCGGGACCTCACGGACATCGTGGTGCCCTCGGTGTTGCTTTTTCATG
>WQTL01000489.1 GCA_009786275.1 Bacillota bacterium
CGCCTCGTGACCTCGAAATCCCGGGAGAACGCCCCCGCCGCCAGGACGCATTTGCCGTCGAAGGCCGCCGTCTTGCGGTGGACGTCGCCGATGAAGGCACCCTCCCCGCCGCCGACCATCCCATAGCGCAGCTTTTGCAGCGCGGATGAGGTTTTACTGCTCTCGATCATGGGTCGCCCCTCCTTAATTGTTCGCTCAGCACAGCCCCTTCGTCTCCCGCGCGATCACCAGCTCCTCGTTCGTCGGCAGCACGAACACCTTCACTTTGCTGTCCGCCCCGGATATCTCGCCCTCCGCGCCGCGCACATAGCGCAGGTTGGCCTCGTCGTCGAAGGTGACGCCGAGGTAGGTCAGGTTTTTGCACACGTGGGCGCGCAGGTCGAAGGTATTCTCGCCGATGCCGCCGGTGAACACGATGGCGTCCACGCCGTCCATCGCGGCGGCGTAGGCCCCGATGAACTTGCGCACCTGGTAGCGGTGTATGGCCCGGGAGAGCAGCGCCCGCTCGTCGCCCGCCAGGGCCGCGGCCTTGACGTCCCTGTCGTCGCTGGAGATGCCCGAGACCCCCAGCGCGCCGGAGCGCTTGTTGAGCACCTCGGCGGCCCGGGCGGGGGTCCAGCCCTCTTTTTCCATCAGGTAGAGCACCGCCGAGGGGTCCACCCCGCCGCAGCGCGTGCCCATCATGAAGCCGTCCAGGGGGGTCAGGCCCATGCTGGTGTCGACGGACTGCCCGTATTTCACCGCGGTGATGGACGAGCCGTTGCCCAGGTGGCAGGTGATGAGCTTCAGCTCGCTCAAGGGGCGGCCCATCACCTCGGCGCAGCGGGCGCTGACGAACTTGTGCGACGTGCCGTGGAAGCCGTAGCGGCGGATGCTGTATTTCTCGTAGTATTCGTAGGGCAGGGGGAACATGTAGGCCTCGGGCGGCATGGTGGAGTGGAAGGCCGTATCGAACACCGCCGCCTGGGGCAGCGCCTGGCCGAACACCGCGCGGCAGGCCCGGATGGCCAGCACGTGGGCGGGGTTGTGCAGCGGCGCGAGCTCCGCAAGGCCCTCGATCTCCCGCAGCACCTCGTCGGTGATGCGCACGCTGCGCTGGAGCTTCTGCCCGCCCTGCACCACCCGGTGCCCCACGGCGTTGATTTCCTCCAGGGAGCCGATCACCCGGGTCTCGCCCGTGGTGAGGGCGTTCTTCACCGCCAAAAAAGCCTCGGCGTGGTCCTTCATGGGCAGGCTGCGTTCTATCTCCTGCCCGTCCGGGAGCTTGGCCTCGAAGGTACTGCCCTCCAGGCCGATGCGCAGGCAGCCCCCGCTGATGCGCGCCCGCTCGTTTTCCATATCGATCAGCTGGAATTTCAGCGACGAGCTGCCAGCGTTGATGACAAGTATGTTCATTGGTTGGTTCACCCCTATGCTTTTTTCGACGCAATTAGTATACAGGATTGCGGCGGGATTTGCAAGGGAAAACACGAAAAAATCACGGAGGGAGAAAAAAGCACCCGCAGGGCAAGGCGCCCCGCGGATGCCGCGTATTCGGTTTCCCGGTTAAATATTGACGAAATGCTCGATGAGGTTGACCGCCGAGGTCTCCCAGAAGATGGCCAGTATGCCGCTTTCCATCGTGATGAGGCCCTCGCCGTCCAGGTAGTTGTTCACGCCCTCCGGCGTGTCGCAGCGCAGGGTCGCGTTCTCCATGTTGTGCCGCATGCCCCGGATGGTAACGCCGGTGGCCACATGCCCATAGGCCAGCACAGACACGGTGCCGCCGCCGCACAGGCGAAGCTCCCCTTTGTCTGTCAGCGTTGTGACGCAGTGGTTATGGCCCTGCGCCACGGCAAACGCGCCCAGCTTCGCCGCCCGCACCAGCAGCTGCAAATTGGCCAGGGAGTAATCCTCGCGCCCGCCGCCGGCCCCCGTGATCACGAAGTGCCGCAGCCCCCGGTGGTAGCCCTCCGCAAAGGCGAGCACCATATTGGAGCCCTGCTTTTCGGGGGCCGTCCTGATAACCATAACGCCCTGGGGCAGGTCGTTTTCGGGCAAATCGCCCACGACCATGTTCGGGGTGACGCCCCATTCCTTGAGATAGTTGACGCCGTTTTCCACGGCAATGACAAAATCATCCGGCTTTACATCAATGCGCACCGCGTCCGGGGATGTGCCCACAATAAAGCATGTTTGCATTTCCTAATTTCTCCTTTTATATCATTGAATTTCGACATTATAAGGAACCCATTAGAGTAATTATACTCCAATGAATCACATTTTGTCTAGTCATAAAATGACTAATATTTTTGCTATTTACAGGTGAATTATCTAGTGAATCTTTACATTAAATGACGCATTTCGCGTTCCAACCAAAAAAAGGAAAGCAATGCTGCGCCCTGCGGGGCGCATGCAGCACGTTTCGCATATCCGCTAAACATTGACTAGATGCTCTATGTTGTTGACCTTCGAGGTCTCCCAATACACCACCAAAACGCCGCTTTCCATTGTGATGAAGCCCTCGCCGCCATCCAGGCGGTTGCTCACGCCCCGGGGCGTATCGCCGCGCAGGGTCTCGTTCTCCAGGTTGTGGCGCATGCCCCGGATGGTGACGCCGGTGGCTTCCCTGCCGTAGGCAAAAACGGATACCGTGCCGCTGCCGCACAGGCGAAGCTCCCCTTTGTCCGCCAGCACCGTGACGCACCGGCTGTTGCCCTGCGCTATGGTAAACGCGCCGATCTGCGCCGCCCTGACCATCAGCTGCAGGTTGGCCATGTTGTAATCGATGCGCCCGCCGACGGCCCCCGTGAATACGAAGTGCCGCATCCCGCGGTGGTATCCCTCCGCGAAAGCGAGGGCCATGTCTGTCCCCTGCTTTTCGGGGGAGGTCTTGATAAAAAGAACGTCTTTGGGCAGGTTGTAGTCGGCTTCGCACAGGTCGCCGACGACCATGTTCGGCACGATGCCCCATTCCATGAGATAGTTCATGCCGCCGTGCACCGCGATGACAAAATCATCCGGCTGCGCATCAATGCGCACAACATCCGGCGAAGCGCCCACGAGAAAACATGTTTGCATTTCCTGATTTCCCCTTTTATTTCATTGAATTTTGACATTAAAAGAGACTCGCTAGAGTAATTGTACCCCAGCGAGCCGCCTTTTGTCCAGATGTAGAATAGCCAATCTTTTTGCTTTAAACAGGGAAATTATCTAGTGAATTTTTACAGTAAATGACGTTCTTCGCGTTCCAACTAAAATTTGCCGCCTACATTTGTGTGGCTGCTGCCGCTGGAACTGGTATGGCTGCCGCCGCCGCTGAACCCGCTTCCGCCGCCGCCGGTATGCGCGGGTGGGTCATCCGGCAGCCGCATGCGCGTCGTGTTGGAGTACAGGAAAATGTCCTGCCGCTCGGTGAGGTTGAAGTTCTGCTGGTAGCTCTGCGCGGCCGCCGCGGTGCGGATGGTGTTATGCTTCTTCTTCATGGAGGCCGTCACCGCCCAGGCGATAATCAGCCCAATCAGAGCCGCAACAAGGAATATCGTCCCGTTGAAGCCTGCATAGCCCCCGCCGGAATACCCGGAACTGCCATTGTTATAGCTGCCGTTCCCGCCGTTATTTCCGCTGTTGTAGCCCGTATTCGGTTCCGCGTACACGCCCGCGCTGTTGGCGTAGTCCTCCAGGTAATCCCCGGCTTCATCTAAAAAGCGCTTGAACGCCGCGTAGTAATCCGCGTTGCCCAGGCTCGGCTTGACGGCTGTGAGGATCCGCTCCTGCACTTCACCGTTGAACACGGCCTCGCCCACGCCCTTTGAAGCGCCCATGATGTCCCGCTCGAGCATATCCACCAGCAGCAGCATGCCGCTGCCCGTGGTGATGTCCTCCGTCTCCTCCTCGCGCCAGCCGTAGCCCTCGTAATCGAAGAAGTCGTTCGCGTAGTCGTCCGGGGCCTTGCCACCCAGGCCCCGCCTTGTCACGATGACGAGGTCCATGCTATACTGTCCGATCAGTTCGCGCGCGTACGCTTCCAGGCTCTCCGCTTCCTCCCGCGTGAGCAGACCGGCGCCATCCACCACGCGGGGCAGGCTTTCGTCCATCCCGGCGGGATAGGCCAGCGCGGGCAGCGCGAGGGCAATGCACAGCAGCAGGGCCGTGAAAAGGCTCAGTACGCGTTTCATCACAGCACACCCCCCAACAGGACGGCCAGCACAGCCCCCAGCGCCGCGACGCCCCCGAAGATCCCGAAGAACCAGGCCGCCGTGCGGCCCTTGTCCACGGGCAGCTCGCCGATGAACTTGCCGGTCTGGCCGTTCATGGCGAAGCGGTAGAGTTTATCCCGCCAGGTGCAGTTGAGCGTCCACACGGGCAGCAGGGCGTAGCGGGCCCGCGCGTGGTTCACCCAGTACTGCTCGCTTTCCGCGCTGCATGCGCCGAAGCCCGCCGTGGTGCCCTGGAGCTCGCTTTGCAGGCTGGCGGCGGCCCTGCGCTCGGCGCGTTTGCCGCACTCCTGCGCGCCCACGTCGTAGCGGTCGGCCAGGTAACCCGAGAGATAGGTCATCTGGAAGGGCCGCAGCTCCCTGTAGTCGTAGGGCTCCACGGCGTCCATCATGGCGTCGTCCATCTTCTGCGAGCCGTCCGCCGGGATGCGGGCGAAACTCGCCTCGCCCGCGCGCCGCAGTTGGTAGTGGTCGGTCTTGGTGTACTGGTAGTGCTTGTCGCTCCAGGTGGCGGTCCTCGTGGCGCGGTAGTTGACCCGCGCGCCGGCCCGGCAGTCGAACAGCCAGAAGGGCACGTACACCCCGGTGATCTCGCCGAGGGTGTTTTCGTCCCTGAACTTCTTGGGCAGCAGGCGCTTGCCCTTGAGGTTCTCGCCGAAGGCCGCGACGGCGGCCTGCTTATCCAGCTTGAAGGGGATGACCTCCTCCGGCCGGAAGGAGCCGCGCAGCTGCGCGGGCAGCACGGCGGGGTTGCCGCAGTAGGGGCAGCGCGTGGCGGCGGTGGTCGCGTCGCCAATGAGCTCGCCCGCGCAGCTGGGGCAGCGGTAGCCCTGGAGGCCCGCGTCGTCCCACGGCGCGCCGCCCTCCTCCCAATTGGGCTCTTCGTGCTGCTCCTCCTGCACGGCGTTGAACTGCCGCAGGGCCTCGGCGTCGAACTCCGTTTCGCAGTAGGGGCATTTCATGCGCTGCAATGTGCTGTCGAAGTTGATGCCGGCGTTGCAGCATGGGCATTTGTATTCCAGGACAGACGGCATGTCACCACTCCTTTTCCCAAAATTCGATGTTGGCTTTGATCTCAAAACCGATGGCGGTATAGAACTCCCGCGAGCCGCCGAAGCAATATTCCGCCCCCAAGGCCTTGGTTTTCTTCATGGCCTCGGTCAGGGCGATGGTCGCCAGCCCCCTGCGGCGGTATTTCGGCACGGTGGCCAGGGGCTCCAGGTAGGCGTAATGGTTGCGCTCGTCATACCACATGCCCAGCGCGCAGGCGTATTCCCCGTCCGGCGCGACAACGATGGCCGCCAAAGACGCGTCATAGCGCGGCGCGGTGCGGGCGTGAATCCTGCCGTCGATATCTTTGTCCGGCCACGGGCCGTGGTTGAAGCCCTTCCAGAAGCAGGCGTGCAGCTTGTGATAGTCCACGTCCGTGCCGTCAATCAGTTGAAATCCCTCGGGCAGGACGCGCTCCGTGAACGCGTTCTTGTAGTCGAAAATCTTAATCGGGTCCGTTTTCTTCAGCTTGTAGCCGTTTGCCTGCAACAGCTCGCGCTTGCCCGGTTCTTGATCCGTGATCCAGAATTGCAGCCTGTGTTTTCCCCGCTTCACCGCGCAGAGCTCTTTCTCGGCCCAGGCCAGCAGCTCCGGCAGCAGGGCTTCATAGCCCGGGCGCACGTGCATGTGGCAGTCGCCCAAATCCATCTCATAGCAGACGATGCCCACCAACGCGCCCTCGTCCTCCCACAGGCCCATGCGATGGGTCAGCTTATGGTTGAAATACGAGTGCGTGTGGGCGTATTCCCAAAACTGCGGCAACAGATGGCTATTGAGTGTCACCGGGTCGTGGGTCTCCTGCAAGAAGCGGTAGACCAGCTCGAAGTCCGCCAGCAGCCTGTAGCGCCGGCATTGCACAGATATATCTGTCACCTCCTGAACACCTGCACCGCGTTGTGCACATTCTCCACCACCACATGCGTATGCGTCCCGGCGTCCTCCCCGTCGATCGTCCAGGGCTCGGGCTGGCCGAACTCGAACTCCACGCGGCGGGTTTGCAGCAGGCGCACCCTGTCGTCCTTGTTGCTTTGCTGCAGCACGACCCGCGACACCATGGACGCCACGTCCGCCAGGTTTTTCGGGTAGCGCGCCAGCAGGAGCTCGAAGCGCCCGTCGTTCAGGCGCACCACGCTGCGGCTGAGCTTGATTGTCCCCGCGATGGAGGTGGAGTTGCTCACCGCGCAGAAGATGAAGTCGCCCTCCTCCTCGAAGCCCTCGGCGGTGCTGACCTTCATGCGGATGGGGTGGATGCCGCGCAGCGCGGCCGGGGCCTGCAAAAAGTAGGCCGCGCGCCCCCAACGGTTCTTCATCGCCTGCGGGGTGTTGTAGGAGATGTCCACGAACGCGCCGAAGGAGGCCGTGTAGCACCAGTAGTCCTTCTCGTTGAACAGGCCCATGTCCTGCCACAGCGGCTGCCCGTTGAGGATGACGCCGATGGCCTCGGCGTTGTCGTTGATGGGGATCTGCAGCGTGCGGGCCAGGTCGTTGGTGCTCCCGGCGGGGATGTAGCCCAGCAGGGGGCGCCGCTGCGGGGCTATGGTCATCATGCCGTTGACGACCTCGTTGAAGGTGCCGTCGCCCCCCCGGCACACCACGATGTCGTAGCTCCCGCCCCGCCGCGTGACGATGTCGGTGGCGTCGCCCTTGCAGCGGGTGGTGTAGACCGTGGTCTCCAGCCCGTTGACGCTGAACAGCTCCGTGATGTTGAACAGCTGCGTCTTGGTGGTGCGCCTGCCGGAGATGGGGTTGATGACCACCAGGGCGCGTTTGCCGTCGAAATAGCTTTTCATGCTGTTTCCCTCCCCAGGAATGGAAAATATTCGCGCATCAGCTCCGTGGACATGCGCGCCGCCTTCGCGCCGGTCTGCAGCCGCTCCGGCAGATAGCTTTGCATATAGAAGCTGATGCTCGGATTCAGGCTGCTGCTGGAATAGCCCCTGTCCTGGCCGGGTATCAGCCAGAACGCCTTTTCCCGCTCCTGCGCGTCCAGGGCTGCCGTCAGCAAAGACTTCAGCGCCGCCCTGTATTCCGCCTCCGGCAGCACCCATGTCTCGGTGACGGCCACGCCGAACCCGTATTCGGTCCGCCTGGTGAAGAAGGCGCCGCGGTCGTCCTCCTCCGACTTATACAGTCCCTCCCCCACGTCCTCCAGCGAAGCTGCGTGGTCGACAGCCTCCGCCGCCCACACGGTGTTGCTGGCGGTGCCGGCCTTTGCCGCCTCGGCGTCGAAAGTCTCCATGTAGGTGAAAAACACCAGCACTTCGCCCGGTTCGACGACCGGCGCGCCTTTGGCGGCGTAGGACAGGTCGTACTGCGTCAATATACGCCGCGCGAACTGGAAGGGCCCCTGCTTCGCACCGCAGGCCGCGCAGGCCAGCGGCGTCAGGACCGCCAGCGCGAGCGCCAGGCATTTCCTCCGCATAAACGATACCCCCTTTGCGCAATCTAAATCAAATACAAAAAATGGAGCGGCAGCATGTCCAAAAAGACAAAACCAAAAACCTTGAGCGAGCAGAAGACCCTGCCCATCCAGTCGCAGGATGCCCGCGCCCCAAAGACGAACGCCGCCCGGCAGAGCGATGCCAATGTCAAGCGCGCGAAAAAATGGGGGGAGGAACACCAATGCTAATGCTTAATTCTTAATGCTTAATGCTTAATTGCCTTATCGCGCAATCGCCTCGCTTCAAATTATTAAGCATTCAGCATTATCGGAAGAGTCCCTCCATGCCCCGTTTGCGCGGCGGCGCGGGGTTGACGTGCGCGCAGTTGACCAGGATGATGTCGTCGCCGATGACCTCGATGTCCTCCCAGCGCACGAACAGTTCGTCGCGGGAGGAGAACAGGCCCATCCCCCGCCCCCGCCCGCAGACCACCAGGGCCACCACGCAGCCCGTGCAGGTATCCACCTGGCAATCCACCACGTTGCCCAGCCGGCAGCCGGATTTCTTGTTGATGACGTCCTTGTTGCGCAGCTCCGTGATACAGCAATGCATCGTTTTGCCCCCCCGCATAGAAAATTGACTGGTTATATCTATGCGGGGGCGGGGCGTTTAATTCGCCTTCACCCGGAACACCCGCACCCCGTGGGGGGCCACGTTGCAGCGGATCTCGTCGGCCACGGTCTGCGTAAAGTGGCTCCACAGGTCCGTCGCCTCGTAGCTGTCCGCGAAGGGCAGGTCCACGAAGTCCCTGGCGGCCACGGCGGCCAGCCGCAGGCTGAAGGGCTTCGATTCCGCCGCCTTGTTGAAGAAGCAGATGGCGGCCTCGCCGCCCGCCAGCGGTTTGATCAGGGTATCCTGCAGGCCCGTGGATTCGACCCGGCGGCACTGCGCGCCCAGGGGGTCCTGGTCGATGGCGATCATATCGCTGTTCGTCACGATTTTATAGGCGGTGTTGGCGGTATCGGGCGTGCCGTCGGCTTTGAGGAACTCCCGCAGGTCGTTGCCCAGGATCAGCGGGGCGGCCATCATGCACCACAGGGAGAAATGCGCCTTGTTTTCCTCGTAGTTCAGCCCGCCGTTGCCCACCTCCAGCATATCGGGGTCGTTCCAGCCGCCGGGGCCCGCGTACTTCCACAGCCGCACGTTGATCTCGTAGATCGCCAGGATGCTGGCCCAGGCGGGGAAGATATCCAGGGTGGTGCGCCAGAGGTTGCCCGCCTTTTTGCCCCATTTCCACGGCAGGTTGAAGCCCCACTCGCAGATGGAATAGGTGATCTTCTTCTCCGGCAGGCCGGCGGCCTGCGCGTATTCTCTTGTGGCGCGCTGCAGGGCTTTGCCCATTTTGGCGTACTGGTAGGCCGAGGAATCGAAGCGCGAGCCGATGGGGTTGTGAATCTTGATCGAATTGACGCCCTTTTTCAGGTTCACCACCACCTGGTGGCGGCCCTCCTTGGTCACGGCGGCCCAGGTGGGCGGGAAGACGGTGTCGCAGGCGAATTCGCCGTTGACCTCCACCACCGCGAATTTCTCGCTGTGGCTCTTCTTGCGGATGCAGATGGTAAGCGCGTGGGGGCCGTCCTCCTCGGCGATCACCTGCGGGAACACCGCCGCGCCGCCCGCGAAGCCCAGCCCCGCGATGTATTTGCCGGTCTCCACCCTGTCGTAGTCCACGACGGCGGCGTTGCCCTCCAGCACGGCGTCGTCCGCGTCGTAAATCGTCTCCGTGCCGCTGCCCAGGGCCCCCACGGCGATCTTCTCGACGCAGGGCCCGCGGAAGGGCAATATCTTGTGGTGGCAGAAGTCGTACTTGAAGTACTCCACGCCCCATTCGGCGAAGCTGCGGGCGTCGATGTCCTCTTTATCGAGGCTGGCGGGCAGGTCCTGGCAGGTGAGCTTGCCGTTGGAGGAGTAGATGCCCAGCTTGATCCCCTTGGCGTTGACCTTGCGCGCCAGCTCCGCGATGCCGCTCGGGAACGTGACCAGGTCCGATTGCAGGCGGCCGTTGGCGTCCCGGGAGGCGCTCTGCCAGCAGTCGTCGATGTTCACGTGGTTGTAGCCCGCCTGCGCCAGGCCCGTCTTCTGCATGGCGTCGGCCACCTCCAGGATCAGCGATTCGCTGATCTTGTTCTTGAAGGTGTTCCAGCTGCTCCAGCCCATGGGGGGCGTGAGCGCCGCGCCATTGCCGTAGTCCCCGCCGAGGTCGATGTTCACCTGCACCAGCTGGGCCAGCTGCTTGGCGTCCGTGGGCAGCTCCTCGATCTTCTGCTCCTTGGCCGCCTTGCCCAGGGCCGCGCCCACGGCGTACGCCCCAGCGATCACGCCCGTGCCCTTGAGAATATCCTTCAAAGCCATTGGGAAACCTCCTTGCTTACATCTTTATATAGTATATAGTAATTCGAAGAAAAAAGAAAGAACCAAGCAATAGACAATTATGAATTAAGCATTAAGAATTAAGCATTAAGCCTCGTGCTCTCCAGATCCAGCCTTGCGATGATATCCTGCTGTATCGCCGGCGAAAGGTCGAGGAAATTCACGAAGGTGCCGTGGATGCGCATGATATACACCCCGCTCGGCGCGTATTTTTTCGGGTTCGCCAGCACCTTGCGCAGGGTCTCGGGCGTGGTGACGTTCACATACAGGTAGAACGGCCCTTCCTCCCGGGCGAAAAACAGTGGCTTGAGCACGTACTCGTAGAACTGCTCTCCCCTGCCCTCGAAATCCGGCGCGGTGAAGTAGCGCGGGTCGAGCCCCAAATGCGAGGCATAGCCCCCCTTGAAGCTCCCGTAGGGCAGTTTCAGCGCCGAGAGCACACGCAGGCCCAGGCCCATCTCCGCTTCCCCAAACAATGGATCCACGCCGTAGTTCAGCTGGCCCCGGGCCGGGCGGCCGTCGGGCGTCGCGCCCACCCAGTAGCCGTACAGCAAATGCGTGGAGGGCGTGCTCCAGTCCGCCCGGAAGGGGTTGCCCAGGTAGTTTTTACGCCGCGCGATCATTTCCGAAACCCTTTGCGCGATGCGCACGGCCTCGCTGTCGGGCTCCTCTAAATTGTTCCCAAATTTCGGGCAGGCTTTCAAATAGGCCAGCAATTCCTGATCGTTTTCAAAGTTTGTGCGCAGGGCCTCCAGCAGCCTGTCGGCGTCCCGCGGCCTTTCCTTTAAAAGATGATCCACGGCGATGAAGCTATCGGCCATCACCGAAAGCCCGTGGATCAGGCACCCGCTGCCGTTGTATTTCGTGCCCTGTTTCCTGGTATCGCGCACATCCGCGCCGCTTTCGATCCCCCCCATGCAGGCCGAGAGGAAGGGCACCGGCAGGTTCGAAAGCGCCCGGGAGGCCCCGTTGGCGGCTTCGGCCATCTCGTCCAGGAAGGTATCCAGGTTGGCGTAGAAGCGCTCCCGCAGGTTTTGCAGAATTTCAATGGCGGGCGCGTTGTCAACATCAAGCAAGGTCTTGCCCGTGAGCAGCGATTTTCCATTGTTCAGCGTCAGCTCGAGGATCTTCGCCAGGTTCAGCCAGCTGTTGGTGGTATTGCCGTTGTCCTTGCCCATGACGAGGGGCTCCTGGCAGCCCGCCACGGCGATATCCGGCAGGTCGGCGGCGTCCACGTCGCGGCCCAGCATGCTGAACAGCATGTCGTCTTGGAACAGCGAAGGCGTCAGGCACCCCGGCGTGAACCAGAACCGCCCCAGCTCTCGATAAAAATCATTGGGCGTATTCTTGTGCAGCTTGCAGCTCAGGATCGGCTGCGGCAGGTTCATGTCGTAGTACGCGTCCATCAGGGCGTAGGTGCAGGGGTTGGTGAGATCGTTGCCGTCCAAATCCCGCCCGCCCACGAGCACGTTCTGCGAGATGGCCCAGCTGCGGTCCGCCACGTTGAAAAACACCAAAAAGTGCCGGAACAGCGCGGCGGCGGCGTCCCGATCCTCGCCGCTCTGCGCGCGGTAGGGCTCGAAAATCCGGTCGGCGTTGCCCACGGAAAACGCGAAGGGGTTCGGCGCCTGCTCCAGGCACATCACCTGCCAGAGCAGCAGGAAGCTCTGTATGGCCTCGAAGAGGCTTTGCGCCGGGCCGGCGGGCACTTTTTCCAGCACCCCGGCCAGGTATTCCAGGTGCTCCTTGCGCGCGCCTTCGGCCTGCGCCGCCTGCTTTTTGGCGATTTCAGCATAGCGGCCGGCCAGGATTTTGGCGCACTCCAGGGCGATTTTCATGGCCTCGGGGGCTTTATCGAGCAGCGCGTCTATGCCGCATTTCAAGATAGGCCTGAAGTCCGGGATGAGGTGCCCCGTCACCTGCTCGACAAAGAACGCCACCTCGCTCATGCTGCGCTCGTGGGCGGCGTACATCTCCGTCAGCTGCGTGACGTAGGCGCTTTGCCGCGTTTTCTCGCGCAGGGCGTCGATGCGCGCCTGCGTGATGTCCCCGATCGGCTGGATATCCCCGAACACGGCGGTCGGGTCGCAGTAGCCGCTGAAGGTCTCCACGCGGAACTCCGGGTTGATCAAGGCATAGCTGCGCGCGAAGGCATCGCGCTGCGTGCCCGCGAAGGCCGCGTGCGCCGAAATGCTCAGCGGGATGGCCTGTATGATTTCTTTCAGCTCCAGGGCGGCGCGCAGCTCGCCCGCCGGGGCGTCGATTTCGGCATAGGCTGCCGCCTCACGGGCCAAAAACCAGCCCTCCAGGTGGTCGATGGCGCGCTCCTCGGCGAACAAATCCTTCGCCATGGCGGCGAGCCGCAATGGGGTATAGGTCATGGGGCACCTCCCTTTTTCTCACAATAATCATATCACAATCCTCTGCGCCCGTCAAGCAAAAAAGTGGAGACGCACCGCCGTGCGCCTCCCGATATAACAGGCCTGTTCGCTGCCTATTCCGGCACCCGCTGCCGCCGGCCGCCCCGGTGCGGCTGCTAATCCCCAGGCTCCTTCCCGTAAAAATGCAGAGCTGCCGGCCCCGGGCCGGCTTTTGCGTGCCTTAGCGGCGCAAAAACAAAGGATGACCGCCTTTGGCAGACGATGAAAAAGCGGCAGATTTCACAGTACAAGCTCATACAGGAATACGGTTACAGCCCGGGGCAGCTGGACCGCTTGCGCAAAAACAGCCATGTCAGCACCTATACGCTCAATGCGCTCTGCGGAATCCTGCGTTGCGGCCTGGAGGACATCGCGGAATACCGGCCGGACGAGCCCGCAAAACCGGATCAGGCGTAAACCCCCTCCTCCCGCCATATCCGGTTCATCCGCTCGTAGCGTTCCAGCGGCAGCCCCG
>WQTL01000490.1 GCA_009786275.1 Bacillota bacterium
GGGGCAGTTTTTTGCGTTTGTAAACACTGCGCATGGCTGCAAACCGTTGATATGTAAGGGTTTGCTTGTGCCCCTTATGGATCGCCGCACCAGGCCACCCAACCAAACAAAAAGTGAGGCCCATCATGCTAGGACTCGGCAAATGGAAATTCACCGTGAACACCCGTTTTTACAGCGGGGAGGCGTACCTGGTCATCGGCGGGAGGGACGGCGCATACGATATCCGGGCGGAGCTGGCCAACGGCAAGCGGCCCGATTTCCGCTTCAGCCAGCTACAGGCGCAGGGGGACACCCTCACGGGCGTCGCCCAGCACAGCCTGCTCCAGGGCAGCCTGATCCCCTTCCGCATGACCTTCGAGGGTGATACCGCGAGCGGCTCCCTCGACGTGCCGTTCATCGGCATGATCAGCTTCAGCAATGCCGAGAAGGTCGGCTAACTCAAACGATGGAGGCTTACCTATGAAATTGCGCTTAGGGCTGCCCACAGGGAGCCTGCAGGAGGCGACCTTCCAGCTGTTCCGGCAGGCGGGCTTCGTCATCTCCGCGCACAGCCGGTCCTACTTCCCGGCGGTGAACGACCCGGAGCTGGAGATTCTCGCCATGCGTGCCCAGGAGATCCCCCGCTATGTGCACGAGGGGATCCTGGACGCGGGCATCAGCGGCTACGACTGGATCCGGGAGAACGACGCCGACGTGGCGGAGGTCGCCGCGCTGACCTACTCGAAGAACACCTCCAACCCGGTGAAGCTGGTGATCGCCGTGGCCGAGGACAGCGGCATCAACGAGGTCGCCGACCTCAATGGCAAGCGCATCGCCACCGAGCTCGTCCACGTCACCGAGAAATACCTGCGCGCGCACAATGTCAGCGCCACGGTGGAGTACTCCTGGGGCGCCACGGAGGTGAAGGTGCCCCAGCTGGTGGACGCCATCGCCGAGCTCACCGAGACCGGCAACTCCCTGCGGGCCAACAAGCTGCGGGTCATCGCCACCATACTGGAGTCCACCACGCGCCTGCACGCCAACCGCGCCGCCTGGGAGGACCCCTGGAAGCGGCAAAAGCTCGAGAGCATCGCCCTGTTGCTGCAAGGCGCGCTGCGGGCCCGTTTCAAGGTCGGCCTGAAGATGAACGCCCCGGGCGACGCCCTACAGACGATCCTCGGCATATTGCCGGCCATGAAGCAGCCGTCGATTTCCCGCCTGGTGGACAGCGACTGGGTGGCCATCGAGACCGTGCTGGACGAAACCCAGGTGCGCGAGCTCATCCCCGCGCTGAAATCCGCCGGCGCGCAGGATATTATCGAGTACCAGCTGTCGAAGGTGATACCGTGAGGCGCATCTCCTGCATTTGCATGGCATGCAGCATGTTGCCCATCGTGCCAAGATAATCGTCGGCGATGTAGGCCAGGGTTTGTTCGCGCACGTTTGCGTCGTCTATAATGCAGGCAAGCAGGACTGCAATTTTTTGCCGCAGGATGCTGAGTTCGGTCAATGTGGCTTCGGTTGCTGCCGGATTATCTGCCATGATGTTTCTTACCACCCTTCATAATGAACTTTATAGCGCGCTATATTGTTCGTTGTGCGATTATTATAGCACGCTATGTAGTGCATGTCAAGAGCAATATAAAAAATTTTTTGGAGGGCTTTGGTCGTGTTTGTAACTCGATTAAAAGAACTACGCAAAGAACATGGCGTCACCCAGATGGACGTTGCTGTTGGTACCCATGCACAGGTGCGAGTCTACCAGTATTATGAGTCGGGGAAAAGGAAACCGGGATTCGATTCCCTTATCGCCCTTGCGGATTTCTTCAATGTGTCAATTGATTATTTAGTTGGACGGACGGATAAGCAGGAGGTCAACCGGTAGGATTGCGCTCGGCAAGAAGATACGTCGCTCCGCGATACCTTCCTCAGTCGCCCGAGGCGACAGCTCCTCCCACGCGGAGGAGCCTGGGGGAATAAGCATGGCTACATCTACTTTCACGAATTTGTAATTGCACATCCGGTTTTTACTTAATCCCTAAGGCTCCTCCGCGTGGGAGGAGCTGTCGCCTCGGGCGACTGAGGAAGGCATCCGCGGAGCGGCATCCCGCTCTGCAAAAAAATGCAACAGGAGAAGAACAATGTCCATCAACCTCGACCCGCCCTATGACAGCGCCACCATCGAGGGCACGAATATCCTCAAGCTGGATTTCACCAAGCTCAGCCGCATCCCGCGGGACAGCCTGGTCATCCCCGTGGCGGTGCAGGACGCCGTCACCCGGGAGGTCATCCTCATCGCCTACACAAACGCCTTCGCGCTGGACGAGACCATCAAAAAGCGCAAGCTGATCCTCTGGAGCACCTCACGCAACGAGTTGTGGTTCAAGGGCGACGGCTCCGGCAACACCTTCACGGTGCACGCCATCTACGTCAACTGCGAGCAAAACTCGCTGGTGTACCAGGTGACGCCGGACAAGGGCAACATCTGCCACACGAGCGTGGGCGGCGCCGCCAACAACTGCTACTACCGCAGGCTGGACCTGGATACCCTTGAGCTGGTGCCGGCATAAGATTTGTCTGTAGAGACGCACGGCAGTGCGTCTCCCAATGCAAGCAATATTTGATCGGGAGGCGCACACCGTGTGTCTCCCATTTTTTATTTAAAGAGAGCGTTTCTCCCGGTTGACAGCCCGCCGACAAAATGCTATAATGAACGGTAGAATCCGAAAGTATTGCATTGAGGAGCGCTTTTTATGGAATGGACAGGCCTGAACGAGCTGCGGGAGAAATTCCTGGCATTTTACGAGGGCAAGGGGCACCTGCGCATGCCGAGCTTTTCGCTCATACCGCAGGGGGACCCGAGCCTGTTGCTCATCAACTCGGGCATGGCCCCGCTGAAGAAATTTTTCACCGGGGAGATAACCCCCCCGTCCGCGCGGGCATGCACCTGCCAGAAGTGCGTGCGCACCTCCGACATCGAAAACGTGGGCAAAACCGCCCGCCACGGTTCCTATTTTGAGATGCTGGGGAATTTCTCCTTCGGCGAATACTTCAAGCGCGAGGCCATCGCATGGGCCTGGGAGTTCGTCACGCAGGTGATGGAGATGGACCCGGAACGGGTCTATTGCAGCGTGTTCTACGAGAGCGACGACAACTGGGACAGTGAGGCCTGGGACATTTGGACGAAGGAGATCGGCAGGCCGGAGCGGAACATGGCGCGCCTGGGCCGGGAGGACAACTTCTGGGAGCACGGCGCGGGCCCCTGCGGCCCTTGCTCGGAAATATACTACGACCGCGGTGAGCAATACAGCTGCGGCTCGCCGGATTGCGCGCCCGGCTGCGAATGCGACCGCTACGTGGAGTTCTACAACCTGGTGTTCACGCAGTTCGACAGCGACGGTGCGGGCAACTATACGCCCCTTGCCCGTAAGAACATCGACACGGGCCTGGGCCTGGAGCGTCTTGGCTGCATCTGCCAGGGCGTGGACCAGCTCTTCGAGGTGGACACCGTGCGCCGCATCCGCGGGCACATCTCGAACATTTCCGGCGTGGCCTATCATGCCGGCGCGGCGAGCGACGTCTCCTTGCGGGTGATCACCGACCATATCCGCGCCACCACCATGATGATCAGCGACGGCGTACTGCCCTCCAACGAGGGCCGGGGCTATGTCCTGCGCCGCCTGCTGCGGCGCGCCGCGCGGCATGGCAGGCTCCTGGGCATCGACAGGCCCTTCCTCTCCGAGGTCGCCGTCACCGTTATCGCCGAAAACGAGCGCGCCTACCCCGTGCTGGCCGAAAAGAAGGAGTTCATCCTCAAGGTCATCGCCAACGAGGAGGAGAATTTCTCCCGCACGATCGACGCCGGCCTCAGCTTGCTGAATAGGATGATTGCTGAGTGTAAGTCGGCGGGTGGCAAAAATGCCACCCCTACAGCTGTTTTGTCCGGCGCGGACGCCTTCAAGCTCAGCGACACCTACGGCTTCCCCATCGACCTGACGAAGGAAATCCTGGAAGAGAACAACATGACCGTTGACGAGGACGCCTATAAGGCCCTTGCCATCGAGCAGCGCGAGCGTTCCCGCGCGGCGCGCAAGGAGGCCGGCGGCTGGGATTCGGACGAGGACTTCGATACGCGGGGCCTGCCGCCCACAAAATACCTGGGCTATGAGCAGCCCGAATGCGAGGCGAAAATCCTCGCGATCTACGATATTGATGGCAAAGACGGCGAATCCGTCGATTCCACGGAATGTCGCGCCGTCCTTGTCCTTGACCAGACGGTCTGCTATGCCGAAAGCGGCGGCCAATGCGGCGATCTGGGCGTCATCGCCAACGAGGACACCGAAACCTATTTCAGCATCACCGACGAAACCACCAAGACCGCGCAGGGCGTATACTTGCACACCGGCGAAATTGTTGACGGTGAAAAGCTGTGCGTCGGCGATACGGTCCGGATGATTATCCACCCGGAATACCAGCCCGCCATCCGTGCTAACCATACCGCCGCGCATCTGCTGCACTCGGTGCTGCGTAAGGTCCTCGGCACCCACGTGGAACAGGCGGGCCAGTCCGTCACGCAGGAACACGTGCGCTTCGACTTCACGCACTTTGCGGCCTTAACAAGCGACGAGCTCACGCAGGTGGAGGGTCTTGTCAACGCCGCCATCCGGCAGGCCATCCCCGTGAAGACCGAAGTCCTCCCCATTGAGGAGGCCAAAGCCCGGGGCGCGATGGCCCTGTTCGGCGAGAAATACGGCGATACCGTGCGCATGGTGAGCATCGAGGGCGTCAAGAACGCCTCCATAGAACTCTGCGGCGGCACGCATGCGCAAAACACCAGCAACCTGGGCGCGTTCCTCATCACCAGCGAGGGCAGCGTCGCCTCCGGCGTGCGCCGCATCGAGGCCGTGACGCGGGACGGCGTGGAGAGGTATCATCAGGCGCAAAAACAGAAATTGCAGGAGCGCAACGACGCCCTGCTGAAGCAAATCAAAGAGAAAGACAAGCAAATCGCCCAATTGGGGCAGAAGCTCTCCAACTACGCCGTGCGGGACCTCCTGCAAAACGCTGCTTCAATCAACGGCGTGCGTTTCGTCACCGGCGCCCTGTCCGGCGATTTAAGGCAGGCCTGCGACATCGTAAAGCAAAGCGATGAAGCCGTTGTTGCCCTGTTTGCCGCAATCACAGACAAAGGCACATTGCAGTTAGCCGCGGTTGCGGCGCCGAAGGCGGTAAAAGCCGGGGCGCACGCGGGGAACCTCGTGCGCGCGGCGGCGCAGGCGGCGGGGGGCTCCGGCGGCGGGAAACCCGACAGCGCCATGGCCGGCGGGCGGGACGCCTCCAGGCTGGACGAAGCCTTGGCGGTGGGCAAAGCCGCTTTGGAAGGGATGGTGCGCTGAAAAATTAAGCATTCAGCATTCAGCATTAAGCATTGAAATAGGAGGCGTTGCACATGAAAATGCGTTACATTCCGAATATACTGTCGATGGTGCGCATCCCCTTTTCCATCGCGTTCCCGTTCCTGGCGTATTATTTGAAAAGCCCGGTGCCCTTCCTGGTCGCCTACGGCATCGCGGGGGCCGCCGACGTGCTCGACGGCTTCCTGGCCCGCAAATTCCACTGGGAGAGTAAGCTCGGCGCGAAGATGGACAGCATCGGCGATACCGTATTCCTGATTTTCGCCATCCTGACGGCTCTATTGACCCTGGATTTTACCTTCAAATGGTATGTGCTTGCCGCCCTGGGCGTGCTGGTGGCCGTGCGGGTGACCAACGCGATCATCACGCGGGTGAAGTTCAAGCAGTGGGGCTTCATACACAACCTGTTTGTCAAGTATTCCGCCCTCCCTATCTTCTTCCTCATGCCGCTGTTCATCGCCAAGCGCACGGTATACAACGTGCCCCTGGCGGCCATGCTTGTCCTGGTGATCCTGGCCAGCGTCGAGGAGACCTGGATCCTGAAGCTCATGGTGGACTACGACATGAACATGAAGAGCATCTACCACATGAAGAAGCTGAAGAAGCGCCCGGCCCCCGAGTTGGACGCGCCGGAGGAGGTGCCCGTATGACCGATTGCCTGTTCTGCAAAATCGCCGCGGGGGAAATCCCCTGCAATAAAGCCTATGAGGACGCGGACGTCCTGGCCTTTTATGACATCCACCCCCAGGCGCCGGTGCACATTTTGGTGATCCCCAAGGCGCACGCGGCGGCCGGGGCGGGGGAGATCACCGCGGAAAACAGCGCGCTTGCGGGCAAATGCTTCGAGGCAATCGCCAAGCTGGCCGGCGAGCTTGATTTATCCGCCGGTTTCCGCGTGGTCACCAACAACGGTCCCGCCGCGGGTCAGACGGTCCCGCACCTGCATTTCCACCTCCTGGCCGGGAAAGATTTGTCGTTGACGATGGGGTGATGCCATGGCGCGCCCCTTCGCCGTCGTCGGGTTCACCGCGCTGTTTACACTGGCCCTGCTGTTTTTCCTGCCGGAATGGGCGGTGTACCTCGCGCTTGCCCCGGCCGCCTCGGGCTTTGTCCTGAGCCTGATCCTGCGCAAGCCGGGGAGCAGCCCCGTGATCCCCGCGGCGCTGGCCTCGGCGGCCCTTGCCTGCGTGCTGCTGCTGACGCAGCTGGCGCTCGGCTACCACCCCGCGCTCCAGGCGACCGGCGAAAACCTGGAAATCCACGCCCGTATAGAAAGCAACGCGCAGGCGAAATACGGGCGCTACTACTACCGGCTGCGAATTTTGACCATTGATGGCAAGGCCGCGCGCCTGATAATGCGCCTTTCGTCGCCCTACGCGATTGATTGCGAGCCCTACGACGAGATCGCCTACACCGGCGCAGTCATGCCCCTGGGGCGCGACGACCCGGAGATGACCGACTACTACAAGGCGCAGGGCGTCTGGCTGGGCACATACGCCACAAGCTATTCCGAAGACCGTTTCGAGGTTGCGCCGGGCCATGGGTTCCACCCCATGAAGCCCATTTTGCGTATGCAGCGCGCCATTGCCCGCAGCTTGGATTTGGCCTATTCCGACAGTGTATCCGGCCTGCTGCGCGGCATGCTGCTGGGGGACGTGAGCGGTCTTTCCTGGACCGTGCGGGAGGATTTCCGGCAGTCGGGCACGTCGCATATCTTCTCGGTCTCGGGGCTGCATATGTCCCTGTTGGCGTGGTCGGTGTTCCGGCTGCTGCGCGCCCTGAAATGCCCGCGCAAGGCCTCGGCCCTCCTGGCGGGCGCGTTCGTGGTATTCTTCATGGCCCTCACGGGCTTTTCCGCGCCCTGCGTGCGTTCGGGGGTGATGATGCTCCTCCTGCTCGCGGGCGAGCTCTCCTCCCGCCGGGCGGACAGCCTGAATTCCCTTGGCTTAGCCGCCTTGGTGTTGGCGCTCGCCTCGCCGCTTTCGGCCGGGCAAGTTGGGCTGGAGCTCTCCTTCGGGGCCACGCTGGGCATGGTGCTGTTCCAGGGCCGCTTTAGCGCGCCGCTGAAGAGGAGATTCGCGCGCCTGCCCAAGCTCCCGCGCAAGATAGCGAATTTCCTGAACGAGAGCACCTGCGTCACGCTCTCCGCGCTGGCCCTCACCGCGCCGATTCTGTGGCTGCGCATGCCGGGCGGGCTGTCCCTGGCCACCCTGCCCGCGAACCTGGCGCTCGTGCCGCTCTCAAGCCTGCTGATGATCCTGGGCGGGGTTTCCGCCCTGCTGCCGGAGCCCCTGCGCGCATGGCTGGCCTTCGTCACGGAGCCCCTTGGCCGCCTGACGCTGAAAACCGCGCAGGTGATGGCGGATTTGCCCGCACCGGTGATTTGGGGCAGCCTCAAAACCCTGGCTATCCCCTTGGCGGTTTGCCTTTTAATCGCGGCCTTCGCGCTGCTGCGGAGATACGCGGGCAAGCCGGTTCCCTTATGGATCACGTCACTGGCCTGCGTGCTGGTGATCCTTCTGGGCGGGTGGCTGCCGGGCCTTGCGCAAAGCGGGCGCACGGTGATCACGCGGCTGGAGACAGGGCAGGGGATGTCCGTCCTGGTCAGCCGGGGGCGCAAGGCGGCCCTGCTGGGCTGCGACGGGGATGAACTCCCCGGGGGCGCGGCCAAGGGCGCGCTTTCGGCCATGGGCGCAAGGGGCCTCGAACTGCTTTTGATTCCCGGGAACGACGCGGGCGCGGCGGAAATTCTGCGAGACGTGCCGGTGCGTCAGGTCATAGAGGCCGAAGGGGTGACGCGATTCTCGCTCTGGGACGGCACGGACGGTATCTTCTACAGGCAGGGCGATATCGCCGCGTGTTTGATACGCACGGAAAGCGAACTGGTACTGATACAATTTTCCGGGGAAACACCGGCTGAATGGCGGGAGGTGGCGCGGCTTGGCCCTGATTGACGAGGCGCAGATACGGCAACAGGTTAAAGACGGCGCTTTGGCGCGGCTCTACGTGGTGTGCGGCGGCGAGGGCTACCTCAAACAGCACTACGCCGCGCGGCTGTGCGAGGCCGCCGTGGAGGACGCCTTCCGGGACTTCAATTTCCATCGCTTCGAGGGGAAAGACCTCGAGCTGGATACCCTTTCGCAGGCCACGGAGGCCATGCCCCTCATGGGCGAGCGCACCTGCGTGCTCGTGCGGGACTACGCCCTGGAGGCCATGAACGGCGACAAGGACTTCCTCGCCTTCCTGAAGGAGCTGCCGGACTATGTCGTCCTGGTGTTCTGGATGGACACCGTCGATTTCCACCCGAAGAAGTACAAGGTCCTGGCGGAGGCGGTCAGCCAAGCGGGCCACATCGCCCAGCTGAACCCCCCGGACGAAGCCCAGACACTGCGCATCCTGGCCGCCGGGGCGAAAAAACGCGGCTGCGCGCTGGACCGCCCCACGGCGAAGTATTTCGCCGAGAGCGTAGGCGGCGACCTGAATTTGCTCCAAAACGAGCTGGAAAAGCTCTGCGCCTACGCGGGCGGGGGGAACCTCACCCGGGCGCAGATCGACGGCGTGTGCGTGAAATCCGTCGACGCGAAGAGCTTCGACATGGTCAAGGCCGTTTCGATGGGCGACGGCACCCAGGCGCTGCGCCTGCTGGACGACCTGTTCCGGCAGAAGGTGGCCCCGCAGATGCTGCTGGGCTCGCTGATCGCCAATTATGTGGACATCTACCGCGCGTTCGCCGCGATGCAGGCCGGCAGGAGCGCCGAGGCCCCCGCGGGGCTGTTCGACTACAAGGGCAAGTCCTTCCGCCTGCAAAAGGCCGGGGACATGGCCAGGCGCATGAAGCTGCCGCAGCTCAAGCGATGCATGGAATTGCTGGCGCAAGCGGACCGAAGGCTGAAGAGCACCGGCATGGACGACCGCCTGGTGATGGAGCAGTGCGTGGTCGGGCTGTTGGGGGTGCGGTGATGAGGGAGAAGTATTACAGCCGGGAGCTCACGCGGCTCGGCCAGTTAGTCGCCTGCCCCGCTGACGTGACGCGGCTTGACCCCGCGCAGGACGACGATTTCGCGTTGTTGCAGGCGTTCTACCGCCCCCGTTGGCCGGAGGTGACGCGGGAAGCTTTGCTCCATGTTCAGCCTGCGTGGGAGTATTTCGCCGTGATTGAGGACGGCAAGATCGTCTCCTTTGCCGGAGCGATGCACATGACGGCGGAAAACTGGGAGATTGCCGGTGTGTACACGCTGCCGGCGTACAGGGGCAGGGGACTAGCCAAGGGCGTATGCGCCGCCGTTGCGCGACACATTCTGGAGGCGGGCAAGCGAGCCACCTGCGACACCAAAAGGGACAACACCGCTATGCGCTACGTGATGGACGCCATCGGCATGGTATAGCCGCACGAAGACGCGTCGCTCCGCGATACCTTCCTCAGCCGCCCGAGGCGGCAGCTCCTCCCACACGGAGGAGCCTTGGGGATTAAGCATAGACGGGTTTTGCAACCACAAGGCAGAGGAAGCTTGGTCGCTTGCACCTAATTCCCCAGGCTCCTCCGCGTGGGAGGAGCTGTCGCCTCGGGCGACTGAGGAAGGTATCGCGGAGCGACTGACCGCTCTGCAAGGTAGGGGACGGCCTCCGGACGTCCCGAGCAAAACAAAAGGAGAACACATGCCAAAGCTCCCCCTCTCCCAGGCCATCCTCTGCGAGGGCAAGTACGACGCCATCCGCCTGGCCTCGCTGTTCGATACGCTCATCCTCCCCACGGACGGCTTCCGCATCTACAACGACGGCGAGAAGCGCGCGTTGCTCAAGCGCCTGGCCGCGCGGCGCGGGCTGATCGTCGCCACGGACAGCGACGCCGCCGGGTTCCAGATACGCGCGTACCTCAAGAGCTTCCTCCCCGCCGCGCGGCTGTGGCATGTGTATATCCCGGATATTCAAGGCAGGGAGAAACGCAAGGCCTTCCCCTCAAAAGAGGGCAAGCTGGGCGTGGAGGGTATGGAGACAGCGGTCCTTCTGAAGGCGTTTGATGAAGTGATCAAGATGCAAGACGCAAGAGGCAAGAAGCAAGAAATCACCAAGCTCGACCTGTACAAGGACGGTTTTTCGGGCACCGCGGGCTGTAAGGAGAGATATCACGCCCTGCTGAAAGCCCTGGATTTGCCGGAGCGCCTGAGCGCGAACGTGTTTTGCGCCTGCGCGGGCAGGGAAGAATATAACGCGGCGAAAGAAAAGTTGAGGGTGGAAGAATGCGCATAGGCCACGGGTACGACGTGCACCGCCTTGTCCCGGGGAGGGCCCTGGTGCTGGGCGGGGTGCGAATCCCCCATGAGACGGGCCTGTTGGGGCACTCCGACGCGGACGTGCTTACCCACGCGGTGATGGACGCCCTGCTGGGCGCCTGCGCCCTGGGGGACATCGGCAGGCATTTCCCGGACAGCGACGAAGCGTTTTCAGGCGCGGATAGTTTAGGTTTGCTGCGCCGCGTGCGCGCCATGGTCGGCCGGGAGGGCTACGCGGTCGCGAACATCGACGCCACCGTCGTCGCGGAACAGCCGAAGCTCGCGCCGTATATCCCGGAGATGCGCGCGAACCTCGCGCGTGCCTGTGAAGTACCGTCTGCGGGAGTCAATGTGAAAGCCACCACCGAGGAGGGCCTGGGCCTGGCGGGCGAGGGCATCGCCGCCCACGCGGTGGTTCTTTTGGAGGGAAACGTATGAGCGCTTTTCTGGACGGCATCGGCCTGTTTTTCGAACGGGCGGGCGCGGTGGTCAAGGACTTCAACTATGTTTCGGACACCCTGGATATCCTGTTCGTGGCGCTGCTCATCTACGGCCTGATCCGCCTGATCCGCGAGACCCGGGGCGTACAGCTGCTCAAGGGGCTGTTCTGGGTGGTGGCGGCTTGGGGCGCGGTGAACCTGTTGCACATGAACGCCAGCATCTACCTGTTCAAGCAGGGCTTCGACAACATGGTGATCCTGCTGGTGCTGCTGTTCCAGCCGGAGATACGCGGCGCCTTCGAGCGCGTGGGCCGCAGCAGCGTGACGAATTTCCAGCTCTTCCCGCAGAAGGACAAGCTGCAGGAGCGCAGGGAGACCGCCGCCGCCGTGCGCCAGGTCTGCGAGGCCTTCCGCCGCTTCAGCGGGGAGCGCACCGGGGCCCTCGTGGTGTTCGAGCGCGTGACCCGCCTGGGCGAAATCGGGAAGACCGGCACGGCCATCGAGGCGAAGGTCAGCCGGGAGCTGGTGGGTAACATCTTCTTCCCCAAAACCCCCCTGCACGACGGCGCGGCCGTGGTGCGCAAGGGGGTCCTCAAGGCCGCGGGCTGCATCCTGCCGCTTTCGCAGAGCCAGGACATCGACCCCGCCCTGGGCACGCGGCACCGCGCCGCCCTGGGCATGAGCGAGCAGAGCGACGCCATGGTGGCCGTGGTCTCTGAGGAGACGGGCGCCATCTCCCTGGCCGATAAAGGCACGCTGCGCCGCCCCCTGACCCCCGAGGAGCTGGAGGCCGCCCTGCTGGAGGGCCTGCTGACCCAGGAGCCCGCGAAAAAGAAATTGGACCCGCGCAGATGGGTTTGGCATAAGGAGGGTTGATATGAGCGATCCCAAAGAGAAAACCGGCGAGAAGCCCGGCGAGAAAAACGGCCGCCTGCACACCCTGCTGCGGGACCGGCGCGTGCTGATGGGGATATCCCTCCTGCTGGCCGTGGTGGTGTGGCTGGTGCTTGCCGTCATCAACGGCGATATGCAGCCGAAGACCATCGAGAAAGTGCCCGTGCGGGCCGATTTCTCGGGCACCCTGGCCGAGGAGATGGGTCTGCAGCCCTTCTGGGCCGGCCCGCTGACGGACCCGCATCACCTCACCGTGGACGTTGTGGTGAAGTGCAAGCGCTACGAGAACATCACCGCGGACACCCTCGAGGCCGTGCTGATGGTCACCGGCAACGAATACCCCGCCGGGGAGCACAACCTGGCCATCCGCGTCACCCCGAAAAGGGAGGCGGACCGGGACCGCTACGAGCTGGTGAGCGTGACGCCCGCCTCCATCTGGCTCTACTTCGACCGCTACAAGTCCCTGGAGTTCGGGCTGACCCCCGCGGTCGTCGGGGAGGTCAGCGCGGCGGAGGGCTACTACGCGGACGCGCTGAAGCTTTCGAAGAAGGGCGTATCCGTGTCCGGCCCCGCCCAGCTGGTGGACGCCATCACCCTGGTGAAGGCGGAGGTCAACCTGGGCGAAGAGACTTACGGCGAGACCGCCGTGTTCACGGACATCCCCGTCTATCCCGTGGACAGCAACGGCGATACCTCGCCCTACCTCACCGTGGAGGAGGGGGAAGTCAACGCCACGCTGCCCGTGTGGAAGCGCGTGACGCTTGTCCCCGCCGTGACCTTCGAGGATATCCCCCCGGCCTACCTCGGCGAGCCCCTGCCGGTCAAGCTCTACCCTGCGGAGCTGCACGCCGCCCTGCCGAAGGGCCGCATCGCCGAGGACCTGCGCTACAGCGTGGGGACGATCGATTTCCGGGCGCTTTCCCCCGGGAACAACCGCTTCAGCTTCCCGGCGGAGGACCTGAAGGAGATCAAGCTCTTCGACGACACCGAAACCTTCACCGCCGTGGTGAACCTGGCCGGCTTCGATACCGCGCGCTTTACGCTGCCGGGCGCGCAGGCGCAGGCCCTCCCCGACGAGCGCTTCGCCGCGCAGTTCGAGGACGTCGCCAACGTGGTGGTGGTCGGCCCGGCGGACGTGGTGAAAGCCCTGGCGCCCTCCGACCTGGCGGGCGAGGCCGTCATCCCGGCGGACGC
>WQTL01000491.1 GCA_009786275.1 Bacillota bacterium
CTTCTTTGCCGTCTCCGCGCTCTTGGAGCCTTCGTACAGCCCCACGAGGACGTCCATGCCGCTGTCGCGCAGATTCTGAGCGTGGGCGTGGCCCTGGGAGCCGTAGCCAATAATCGCCACGGTTTTGCCTTTCAATCGTTTGAGTTCGCAGTCTCTGTCGTAGTACATTTTGCTCATAGCCGTGTCTCCTTTTCTGTTTTGATGAAATAATTACCGCTTGACTTTTGCCAGCAGAGTAATTTCCTGCACGTCGTACAGCTTGGAAAGCTGACGCACCATCTGGGTCTGGATTGCTTCGTCTCCCCTGGAGACAATCAGCATGCGGGACAACGCCGGGTTTTCCGTCTCGTTCACATACAGGCTGTCGATGTTGTAGCCGCGCCGGGCATACAGCCCGGTGATGCGGTTGAGCACGCCGTAATGGTTGGAGACCAGCAGCTCAATCGAAAATCGATCTGTTCCCATCTGTGATCACCCCCTCGTCATAATATTTTTCACCGAACCGCCCGGCGGGATCATGGGCAACACCTTTTCGTCCATATCGATCCGGCAATCGATGACCGCGGGGCCGTCCGCGGGCAGGCGCTCCAATATTCCGGTCAGCCGCATCAGGCTTTTGGCGCGATAACCCTCGGCGCCAAAGGCTCTGGCAAGCGCCGCGAAATCGGTTCTGCGGTCCAGCGTTGTCTGTGAGTAGCGCTTGCCGTAGAACATGGTTTGCCATTGCCGCACCATGCCCAGCACGCCGTTGTTCAGGATAACCACCGTAATCGGCAGCCGTTGCGAAACGGCGGTGGCAAGCTCAGTCAGGTTCATGCCGAAACTGCCGTCGCTGGTGAAGAGCACCGTCCTGCGGTTCCCGTTTGCCATGCAGCCCCCTATGGCGGCCCCCAGCCCAAAACCCATGGCTCCCAGTCCGCCGGAGGTGAGAAGCGTGCGCGGCTTGCCGAAGGGGTAGTACTGCATGGTCCACATCTGGTGCTGGCCCACGTCCGTAGCGATGATGGTGTCCTCATCGCAGAACCCGCTGACGGTTTCTATGATGTTTTTGGGCGTGAATCCGCCGTCCACCGGCACCCTGTCCGCCTGCTTGAGCTCCTCCACGCGGGATAGCCATCCGGCATTTTTCATGGGCGGCAGCACCCGCAGCAATTCTTTGAGCACCGCCTTCACATCGCCGCAGATGTCGATACCTGGGGACACATTCTTCCCGATCTCCGCCAGGTCGATGTCCACATGGATGATAACGCGCCCCTGCCGGTAGGCCTCAATGTTCCCTGTGGCCCTGTCGGAGAACCGCACGCCCAGCGCGAGCATCAAGTCGCATTCGGACTGCGCCACCGAAGCGGCGTATGTACCGTGCATACCGCACATGCCCAAGTTGAGGCCGTAATCGTCCGGCAGGGCCGTCAGCCCCATCATGCTGAAGCCCACTGGCGCGGATAATCTTTCGGACAGCGCGCGCAGGTCCGCCTGTGCGCCGCTGGCAAGAATCCCTCCGCCTGCGTAAATGTACGGCCTTTCGCAGCCCTTGATCGCCTTTACAGCCCGGCTGACATCAAACGGAGCCGCCCCGCCGTCTGTCTTTTCCGGCTCGCCGCCGCGGTATTCGCAGGTATCCGCCTGGACATCCCTTGGGATATCCACCAGCACGGGGCCGCGCCGCCCGCTGTTCGCGATGCGGAAGGCCTCGTTCAGTGTATGCTCAAGCTCCTTCACGCCGCGGACTACAAAATTATGCTTTACCACCGGCTGCGTGATACCGGCGATGTCCACCTCCTGAAAGCTGTCCTTGCCCAGCAGCGGCACCGCGACATTGCCCGTGATCGCCACCAGCGGCACGCTGTCCAGGTACGCGTTGGCGATGCCCGTCACCAGATTTGTGGCCCCCGGCCCGCTTGTGGCGATAACCACGCCTGTTTTGCCGGATGCCCGGGCGTACCCGTCAGCGGCATGGGCCGCGCCCTGCTCGTGCGCCGTGATGACGTGGCGGACCCGGCGGGCATTCTCATACAGCGCGTCATAGATCGGGAGCACCGAACCCCCCGGATACCCGAAGACAGTGGCCGCGCCGTGCGCGCACAGCCGCTCGATGACAATCTGCGCCCCGCTCAGTTCCATTTTATTTCCTCCTTTAGCTGCGGTAATATGAAAAAAAGAGGCCCCATCAGCGTGTTGCTGATGGAGTCCCTCTGTATGTGGGAACTTTTATCCTCCGCTATCAGCGCAACGCAAAACGGCACTATCGTGAATTACGATAATGCTTACGGCCACGATTGCGCTGGAGCGCCCGAATGCCATTTTGCGTTCTCCTTCCCGGATGATTGTTTTGCATCATAGCATAAACCCTTTGGTTTGTCAAGAGGAATCTTTCAACATTATTTCCTGTTGACCTTCAGCCTGCTTCAAGGTTTACAATCATATAAAAGCTGCCTGGAGTCCAGAGCTTTACGAATATTCCGAAAGGAGAGATGCTTGCTTAATGACTATAAAACAGGAAAATCTGCTGACAATCAAGGGGTTTTCAGCACTGACCGGAATAGAGGAGAGTGCGCTGCGGTACTGGGACCAGATTGGGCTATTCCGGCCGGCAATGCGCCACGAGGACAACAACTACCGGCTTTATACGTTGGAGCAATTGGTCGCGGTGGATTTTATCACGGTGCTGAGCAGTCTGCGGCTGCCCCTGAAAACGATCTGCGATGTCAGGAAAGACCGCGATCCCTACAAAATCCTGTCGTTGTTACAACAGCATAAATTTAAGATCGACAGGGAATTGACCCGCCTGCAGGAGATCTATTCCACCATCCACACGCTGGAGTGTATCATCCGCCAGGGCGTGGAGGCGGTGCCCGGGGAAATTGGCATACGGCATTTGGATGAAATGCCCATCATTATGGGCCCCAAAAACACATACGGCGAGGGTGAGTTGTTTTACAGGGCGCTGAAGGACTATTACAGGCAGGCAAAAAATAACCGCGTGAACATCTACAACCCAACCGGCGGTTATCACACAAGCATGGAGCTTTTTATCGAGGCCCCGGCCCTGCCTCAATACTTTTTTTCAATTGATCTCACGGGCAGCGGCAGCCGCCCCGCGGGAGACTATCTGGTGGGCTATGTGCAGGGTGATTATGGACAGATGGGCGGCATGCCCCAAAAAATGGCCGCCTGGGCGCGGGAAAACGATCTGGAGTGCGAAGGCCCGGTCTATGTGGTCTACCTGCTGGACGACATCTGCGTGCCGAACCCCGCGCAATACCTGGCACAGGTCAGTGTGCGGGTGCGCAAAATAAATAAAAATACATGGCATACGGTGAGCGGGTGATTCACTGTTGAACGAGGAGCCCGGAACCATGAAAATGAAGAATATCCCAAATATGCTGTCACTGTTCCGTATTTTGTTTTCTTTCAGCCTGCCGCTGTCCCACCGCAATCCGGTGCTGTTTGTCGCGTTCTATTTTATCCTAGGCGCCACCGATGTGCTGGACGGAAAACTTGCCCGGCATTACCATTGGCAAAGCGGGCTTGGCGCGAAGCTGGACGGCCTGGGGGACGCGCTGTTCTTTCTATGCGCTTTTGTGAGTATGCTCCTTCCGCCGCGCCTGGAATTCAATATGCCGAAAACGCTGGTTACGGCCGGCGCAGCTATTCTGCTCAAGCTGATCGTTTTGCTCCTTACCCGTATACGCTTTCAGGAATGGAATGGAATGCATACATATCTCAACAAGTTTTTTGGCTCACTGCTGTTTTTTTCCGTGCCGCTGTTTGTATGGATGGGCGAAGTGAACTATTGGGTGCTGCTGGCGCTGTCCGCCGCGCTGAGCGCAAGCGCATTGGAGGAAATGTTGATTCTGTTTACGGCCGATACCTATAATCCGAACCATAGAGGGATCCTGGCTGAAAAGCTGGCGGCCGGGCGCGGACACTCCGCATCGTAAACATTTTTTTGGCTTGGAATTGGGCCGCGAATCTGTTCGGCTGAGGAAAACCACAAAAGGCCCCCCTTCAGGCAAGGCTTGGGGGGCCTTTTCGTATACGTATGCCGCATGTTTATTTCAGGATTCCCGCCGCATCCGCAAAGCCAACCTTGAAAGTGCCGGGCGCATCCCCGTTGATTTTATACAGAACAATCGCAAGCCCGCATTCCTCTCCGATGCAGGCACAGGAGCTCCCGGCGAACAGTTTGCCTATTTGCTGGGTCATCGCGCTATCGGCGCAGACAGGAGTCTCGCTGGACACTGGACATTGGTAGGTCTGATTCATTTTAGTAAATCCTTTCTTTGTTACTTAACGGTTTACATCTGCATCGCCGTGCACTGATTCTACCAAATCACAGTGTTAAATACTACACCCTAAAGGGCGAATTTTCCTCCGTTTGCTCCTGCAATTGTTGAAACAGCCTCCTTACCAAGCGGCAAACGCACGCGATGTTGGCGCGCAGCGCGGCCTCGTCCCTGCAATCGCAGTTGTGCAACTGCGTCAGCAGGACGCTGTATATCCCGCCGACCACATAGCTGCGCACCATGAGCTGCGTATCGCTATGCTCTGTATCCGGCAGGTATCCCGGCAGCGGCGCAAAAAAGCGGAACAACAGCATAATCATGTCGTAGCTCGCGTCCGCAAGCACATTTTTGGCCTGGATCATATGCTCCTGCAGCAGGGAGCAGCCGAAATCCTCCAGCGCCCGGTCATCCCCGCTGAAAAATATGGCGGCCAGTTTCTCGTGCAGCGGCTGCAGCGCGTGCTCCAGGAGGTCATATTTATCGCTGAAATGGGCATAAAACACGGTGCGGCTCACCATCGCCTCCTCGCAGATGCCGCGCACCGTGATTTTTGTAAAATTCCTGCGCCGCAGCAGAGTGAACAGCGCAGTGCAAAGGGCTCGCCGGGTTTTCATAACCCGCAGGTCCTCGCGTCTGGTGATGTCCGGCATACGATATTTCTCTCCCGTTGTCCCGCAAGATATGCTGCTGTAACTACACCCAAAAAAGCGGCAGCAGCAACAGCCAGCGCCAAATTTTCAGCAGCCGCAGCCCCACGGCCTTCAGCGCAGCTGCCAGGGCGCACGGTGCTGGTTCCGGCGCTTGAAGTGGCACGTAGACATGGAGCTGCGTCATTTCGGCAAACTGCGGATACTTCTCGCTGCCGAACACGGTCGCGTTTTCGGCGCGCAGGAACCAATCGTACCAGCCGGAGTAACTCGTCTCCGTACCGTGCGGCTTGTCACGGGCAAACCAGGTCTGATCCGGCAGCAGGCAGGCGGAGGCGTCGATCAGGCGGTCAGGGGAAATATGGCTGTGGCCGCCGCATGCCTTTTGCCTGTAGCAGGAGGGGAATGGGGCCTCCAGAGGCGCGCAGACGGCGCCCAGGCTGGCGTATGCGGTGTCCACCAGGCTGTCCGACTGCACGGCCGGGCCTGTGCCCACCGGGAACTGCGGGAAGCCGTAGGCTGCGCGTACGCCCACCTTGACCTGCCCGGCGGCGGCAAGGAGCACCTCGTCCGCGAAAGCGAGCACCTCGTTGCGGTAGCGGTCCAGCTTCGCCACCAGACCCGCGTACCGGGGATCCCCGCGGAACAGGGCCTGTTTGGCCGCCTCGTAATCCTTTACGGGCACATACGCCCATATCTCCGGTATCGTGAAAACCAGCGGGATGATAATTTCGTCGTACAGGCGGTTGACCACGCGCCCGGAGGCCAGCGTGAGCAGCTTTGAAGCCGCGTCCAGCAGGCCGGTTTCGTAAAGCGCGCGCAGCACGGGTTGCATGGACCCGAGGTCAAGGCCAATCGCGCCGAGTATCCGGGTTTTGCTCAGGGCGTCCGCGTTGAGCACCAGACGGCGCTTCGCGATCTCGCCGAACAATGTGGTGCCGTTGTGCATAGAGATATCGAACACAACGCTGGCGGCGCGGTCCAGGCCGTAGAGCTTCAAATAGGCAAGCAAAATCGGCCCGCTGCCGCTCATGCCGAAGAGGTTAAACCTGTCAATCCCGCGTCTTTCCCGCACAAGCGTGATAAAATCGTGCAGCCTGCGCGCGTTATCCACAGGGTCCAGCCGCCAGTCGAAGTGGAACGAGATTTCCTCTCCGAATATGTTGCCATCGGAATACGTCCCCTCGTCGGCGGAGATATTCGGCGCGGCGCTTTCGCCGTTTTCATCCATCCGGATAGGGCCGAACCAGCGCCACATCGCTTCCTTCGCGATGTCCACCACGCGGTCGAAATCCAGTGCTTTGGCGGCCTCAAGCAGTTCGCCCGGGACCGGCGAGCCCCCTATGATCAGGGGGTCGAAGGCCACCCGCTGCTCCGGGGTGTGTTCGTCAAAATACAGCTGATGGAAGCCGCCTGCCAGGCGGATGGTGGGATGGCCGCTCACATCCGCTGTTCTGAGATCCACACCCTGCGCCCGGGCCGGCGGCAGCGAAGACCACAGCAGCGCCGCCGCCAGCGCGAGAGCGGTCAGCCTGCCGCCCTGTTTCATACATTTGATACGCATTGCGCGTCCCCCTTTTTGCATAATATCTTTAATTATATACCTAAAACCAGCGTGAATGTCAACTGACAATAAGCGTGAAGCATTCAGAAAACTGACAATTGATACAACATTGTCAGTTTTCTGTCGATTGTATAAATATTGCTCCCTGACAAGGGGGATTTTTTCTGCTACAATTGCATACAGTCAATAAATTTGCAATGACTGGGAGGAGCGAACGATGGGAGTTTCTTCTGCGGCTGACCCGCACTTGGCGCATTACGACCGGGAAGGGCTTCAGTCCGCCTTCGAACGTATCGACCGCAACGCGGACGAATTCATGTTCGGATTGCACCACGGCCGGCAGCGAAAGGACTATGCCCTGAATTTCATGGGTGTGCGCACCACGTATGAACAGCTGGATGCCGAGGTGGAGCGGACGGCCCGTGCCCTCTGCGGCTTTGGAATACGGCAGGGGCAATATGTATCCATTGCCCTGCCCAACTTAAAAGAAGCGGTTGTATATATCTACGCCTGCTGGCGCATCGGGGCCGTGGCGAACCTGATTGACCCGCGCACCAACGGGCAGGGCATTCTGGAACGGGTGCAGCGCACGGGTTCGAAGCTGCTTGTCACGGTGATGAATATCTGCGAACCGAAAATCGACGAAATACTGGAAAGACTGACGGTGCGGCGCGTCGTCCTGGTCTGCCCGTCGGATTCCCTGCAGCCGTGCCGCAGCATCGGAGCCACACTGGGCTTTTTTATTTACCGCAGGAAAAAGCAGGACTTCGCCAAGCGCAAATTGATGGCCGCCGGCGGCAAGTATATCTGGCACACCGATTTTATCCGGGCATATACCTATAAGGACGATCTGCGTGCAATATACCAACCCGGCCTGGTTGCCGCCGTGCACTACACCAGCGGCACCGCCTCCGACGGCGTCATCAAAGGGGCGGTGATTACCCACAAGGCATTCAACGCGGCCCCCTGCGCATTCAAATACAGCGTGCGTCCGGAGGAGTACCAACGGGGCTCCACCTTCGGCGGCTTTATCCCCTTCTTTTCAGCCTACGGCGCCCTGTGCGGCATGCACGCAAGCCTGTGCGGCGGGTTGGAGCTCCTGCTTGTCCCCATGTTCGATCCAAATAAGTTTGCCGGGCTCCTGCTGCACCTGAAGCCGAATATTTTCCTGGGAGTACCCCGGTTCCATGAGCAGCTTACGGAGCACCCAATGCTTCAGAAGAAAAACAGTCGTCTGTCGTTTGTCAAAATCGCCATCTCCGGAGGCGACAGGATTTCTCCGGCCTCCCTGGAGCGGATCAACGAAACCTTTGCCCGCAGCGGATGTAAAAGCGGGCTGCGGGTGGGATACGGGTCCACGGAGCTGGGCGGGTCCATCGCTGTCATGCCGTATTACGAACCGGAAAAAGACGATTTCCCATGGAGAAAAGATGGGAATGTGGGCTATCTCCTGCCCCATTGCAGGGGCATGGTGATCGACCCGGACACAGGCAGGGAACTGCCCTTCGGCCAGGACGGCGAGCTTTGCGTACACAGCGCAAGCCAGATGGAGGCCTATCTCGGGCTGCCGGAAGCAACGCGGGAGATTACCTTCATCGGGCCGGACGGCGCGAAATATTACCGGATGGGCGACAAGGGCCATCTGGACGGGACCGGCTGTTTTTATTTCACCGGCCGTTACAAGCGCTCCATGATGCGGCCCGACGGCCACACGGTGCATCCGGCTCCCATCGAAAACGTGATTATGAGCCACCCGGCCGTGGAAAGCTGCGCCGTAGCGGGGCTGCGCTTGCGGCAGGACTCCGCCGGGGCAATCCCCGCCGCGTTCGTGGTGCTGCGCGGCGATGTTCCGGCCAAGGAAGACAGTATTTCCATCCTGCGGGAAATCGACAGACTCTGCCTGCAGCGGCTGCCCGAGCGCGACCGTGCCATTGCATATAAAGCGGTGAAATCCCTGCCCTACACGCCCATGGGGAAAATCCATTTCCGCGCGCTGGAACAGGAACCGTTCAGCCCGGACGATTTTCTGATTACGGATTTTGATATGTTAAATATATAAATACGCACATAAGGGGGAGACACCATGATACTCAGCTTGGTGTACTCCCGTATGCCCTCCATGAGGAAGTCGTCGACGTTCTGTGCGGCGATGATCACCGATGAGTTTTTCTTTCTCACACGCTTCATGGCGTTTCGGATGGATCTGGCATTAGGCGCCATGTTCAAGCGGCGTCTGCTTTGCGCTTAACTGGTTACGCCCATGATTGCAGATGCAGCCGTCAGCCAAAGGTTTTGCCACGGCAAAGCCTTTGATTTTTATATTTTACCGACCCATAAATCGCTTGCTTTTTCGCCGCGAAACAGCTATAATATAGAAGTTCTGCGCGCGTATAACAATGACGATACAGGCGGTAACGATATGAACGTTCTGGTTTTGGCCGGCGGCTACAGCGCCGAACGCGACGTCTCCCTGGTTTCCGGCAGCAAGATCGTGGAGGCCCTGCGGCGTAAGGGGCACCGCGCGATGCTGCTCGACCCCTACATGAGCATAGAGGCCGCGTCCTCCTTCGAGGCGCTGTACGGCAAATACGCGCGGGAGGCCTACGATTTCGCCATCCCCGCGTCGGAGCCCGATCTGGCCCGGCTGAAGGCCGACCACGGCAACGGGGAGGATCTGCTGGGGCGGCAGGTCCTGGAGGCCTGCAAGCTGGCCGACGTGGTCTTCCTGGGGCTGCACGGGGCCTGCGGCGAAAACGGGCAGCTGCAGGCAGCCTTCGACCTGTTCGATATCCGCTACACGGGCAGCGGCTATGTGGGCTGCATGCTCTCCATGGATAAGGCCATCGCCAAGGCCATCATGGAGCTCCACGGCGTGCGCACGCCCAGGGGCAGGGAGGTCTCGATCGAGGACGCAAGCGCCGATGAGATCAAGCTGCCCGCGGTGATCAAGCCGTGCAGCGGGGGTTCCAGCCTGGGCGTCACCATCGTCAAAGAGAAGGCGGAAGTCGAAAGGGCGCTGCAATACGCGAAGGCCTTCGAGGGCAAAGTTTTGATCGAGGAATACATCGCCGGGCGGGAATTCACCGTCGGCATTTTGGAAGGCCGGGCGCTGCCCGTGCTGGAGATACGGCCCAAACAGGGCTTTTTCGATTACGCGAACAAGTACCAGGATGATTTGACCGAAGAGATATGCCCCGCGTCCATCCCCGAGGAGCTGGCGCAGCGGATGCAGGACATCGCGCTGCGGGCGCACCGCGCGCTGCGGCTTGGGGATTACTCCAGGGCGGATTTCATCGCGGACAGCGGCGGCGAACTCTACTGCCTGGAGGTGAACACCCTGCCCGGGATGACGCCGGCCAGCCTGGTCCCCCGGGAGGCCCGGGCCGCAGGGATTTCCTATGACGACCTGTGCGAAAAGCTCGTGCGGCTGGCGCTGGTGAGGGGGAGATAGCCTTGGAACAAATGACCCTGCGCGAAATCGCGGGCGCTGTCCACGGAAAACTGCTCCACACGGACGGGGCGGTTTGGATCGACAAGGTGAGCACCGACAGCCGGGAGGCGGACGGCTCCGCGCTCTTCGTCGCCCTGAAAGGCGAGCGCTTCGACGGGCACGATTTCATCGATGATTTTTACCGGGGCGGCGGCGCGGCGGCAATCTCCGAGCGCGAAACGGAAGGCCCCGGGATTCTTGTGGAGGACACGCTGCTTGCCCTGGGCGACCTGGCGAGGCACTACCGCGGCAAGTTCAGGCTGCCCGTGGTGGGCGTGACCGGCAGCGCGGGGAAGACCAGCACGCGCACGATGATCGAAAGCGTGCTCGCCACCGCCGGGGCGACCTGCGCCACCCGGGGGAACCTCAACAACGACATCGGCCTGCCACGCACGCTGCTCACCCTGGATTCGGCACACAAATATGCCGTCATCGAGATGGGCATGAACCACGCCGGGGAGATACGCTACCTCACGAACATCGCGCGGCCGGACATCGCGGTGATCACCAACGTGGGCACCGCGCACATCGGGAACCTGGGCAGCCGGGAGGCCATCCTGCGGGCCAAGCTGGAGATATTGGAGGGCCTGAACCCGGGCGGCTTGGCGTTGCTCAACGGCGACGACGAGCGGCTGTACGCGCGCAAGCTCAGGCTCCCCTGCCGGGCCGTGTACTACGGGATCCGCAACCCGGCCTGCGACCTCATCGCCCGCGATGCGGCCTGCGGGGCCCTGGAAAGCCGTTTCCGCGCCGGCGACGACGAGTTTATCGTCCGCGCGCCGGGGGAGCACCATGTCTACAACGCCCTGGCGGCCATCGCCGCGGGGCTCGCGCTCGGGCTGCCTGCCGCCGATATCCAAAAGGGCGTGGCGGATTTCCGACCGGCCGACATGCGCCAGACCATGGCCGAATTCGGCGGGGTTCGGGTGATCGAGGACTGCTATAACGCCAACGCGGATTCCATGGAGGCGGCCCTCGCGGTGCTCGCGGCCTCCGGCGCCGGGGGGCGTAAAATTGCCGTGTTGGGCGACATGCTGGAGCTGGGGGAATTCACCGACGCCGAGCACAGGCGCGTGGGCGCCTGCGCCGCGCGGCATAAGATCGACCTGGTGGTCACGGTGGGCGAATACGCGGCGGCCATCGCCGTGGAGGCCCGCCTGGGCGGCGCGGAGGCGATCCACGTGGACAGCAACGCGCAGGCGCTGCAGACGCTCCTGGAGCTTTTGCGGCCCGGGGACACCGTTCTGGTCAAGGCTTCGCGCAGCGCGAGGTTTGAAGAAATTTCACATGGCCTTCGGGCATTTTTGACAAAAAGCTTGTAATCGCGCGATAACTATGGTATACTATAAAAAATTCAGTGCCTCGAAGGGAGAACAACCATGGCGAAACAAAACAAGAGACTGCTGGCGATTCTGACTGCCGTGTTGCTCGCGGCGCTGCTGTTCGCCCCGGCGGCACAGGCCGCCGCGAACGACTGTGCCACGAAGTACCCGATCGTGCTGGTGCACGGCGCGGGCTTCAGCGACATGAACGTGGGCATCAACTACTGGGGGCGCATCCCGGAGCTCCTGGAGGCACGGGGCGCGAAGATTTTCTACGGGGGCACGGACGGCTGGGGCAGCGTGGAGGACGGCGCGGCCATCCTGAAGGCCACCGTGAACAAGGTCCTCAAGCAGACGGGCAGCGCGAAGGTGAACCTCATCGCGCACTCCAAGGGCGGCCTGGAGTCGCGCTATATGATCTCCTCGCTGGGCATGGCCGACAAGGTCGCCAGCCTGACGACGATCTCCACGCCCCATGGCGGCTCCATGGTGATGGACGAGATCCTGGGCGTGCCGGACTTCCTGATGCGCGGCGCCTCCCTGGTGGTGAACGTGACCCGCAAAATCGCGGGCGACCAAAAACCGGATTTCTACAGCGGGACCCAAAGCTTCGGCACGGAGCAGGCGAAGGCATTCAACAAGAAGAACCCGGATATGCCCGGCGTGTATTACCAGAGCTTCGCCGGCATGCTGTACGCCCCCGCCAGCGACATCATCCTGAGCATCCCGGGCTATTGGATCAAGAGCGTGGACGGCCCCAACGACGGCATGGTCACGGTGGAATCGGCGAAATGGGGCAACTTCCGGGGCGTGATACGCGGGGCCGGGTACCGCGGCGTCTCCCACGCGGACGAGGTGGACCTGCGCAGGACGGACATCGAAATCCAGCCGCTGCTGGGCGCGAAGACCGTCACCGGGGTTTATCCGGCGATGGTGGCGGAGCTGAAGAAAATGGGGTATTGAGGACAGGCATGTAGAGACGTACGGCAGTGCGTCTAATACCGCATGGTTTTATTTCGGAGACGCACTGCCGTGCGTCTCTGCATTTATAACACACACCCCGGCGGGAATCCCTTTCCCGCCGGGGTGTGTTCTTATTGCGAAGTGGTTATTTCCATGTAATCTCGAAGGCCGGCGTGGGTGTCCAGCCGTTTTCGTAGTTGCCGTTCCACGTGACCGCCTGGTAGGGGATCTTTTCCTTGTCCAGCGCGCCCTTCAGGGCGGTGTACATCTCGGTATCCGCCGGCACGACGACGGTCCCCAGCGTGAGGTGCGAGGGGGTGTACAGTTTGCGACGTACGGCGAAGCCCGTGAACCACCAGTGTATTTCCACGTCGCGGTTGATGAGCACGGGGTCGTCGATGGTGGTGTCGTCCGTGGTGATTTTGAAGGACATGTAGATGCGCTCTTCGTCCGTGGCGCAGTCGTAGAACTCGATGAAGCGGTCCTTCGGCTTGTTGTAGAGCCCGATCTCCCCGCCGGAGGTGTTGAAGTAGCGGCCCTTCCACAGCTGGAGCATCCAGTCCTTGCCCTTGTAGCCGAACTTCAGGCGCACGGTGTCGATGTTGACCATATCGGAGGTCTGCAGCAGCAGGGTGTCGTAGAGCTTCATATAACCCAAGCCGCGCTGCCAGGAGTTGTTGGTGGTATAGGCCAGGGCCTCATTGAAATTGAAGTTGTAGGACAGGCCGCCCACGCCGTTGCCCTCGCCGAACTCGCCGGTGAGCTTGTTGTACCTGGAATACGTGTCGATGCTGCACTTGCTGTTATCCGCATAGGTGCAGGTGATGTGGATGCCGTATTCGTAGGGCTCGCCCGGGGCCACGGTGATGCCGGTTGGCTGCAGTTCCGATACTTCGGCAACCGGCGGGCCGGCCAATTCTTCCTCTGCGGCAGGGGCGTCCGCCTCCTCTGCGTCAGGCTCGTCCGCTTCCTCGGCGGGCAGGACCGCTCCTTCGACGGGCGGCGCATCGAGCCACAGGACG
>WQTL01000492.1 GCA_009786275.1 Bacillota bacterium
AGCAGAGCCATATGCGGCTTACGGCGGGAGACAGCACGGCCAGCAATTCATCCTGCCCCTTGCGCTGCTCCAAAGCGCTTTTCAGCGGCAAATGCTTTTCTCCGGCGGCGTTAGGTAGCCAAAAAGGCGAAGGGGTACGTTCTCGCCCCACGCGTCGTCCACCAAGTGAAAATGCACATTGCCAGCCACGGTGAGGGCTTTGTTTCTGGTTTTGAAGGATTCCTCCGCGCCCGTCGTCGAAGGCCGCGAATTCAGCGTTGAGAACAGTGGCGACGTTACTGTAATCCACAGCAGATTCACAAACTCACAGCCCCTGACGTAGGGGCACGGCGTGCAGCAACTCCATGAGCGCCTCGTTGGCCGGCGTGGGAGCCGTGCGTATCGTGCGATGTCAGGCGCGCGATATCCCGTACCGCAAGCAGGCGGATTTTCGATGAGGTATTGCACAGAACCGTTGCAGCCGCGCGTGTTGCGCAGGGTGCAGTCGTAGAGCGCCTCATAGCCGACACCATCTACCCACCCGCGATAACTTGAGTTGCTGTACGGGGTGGCCGCTAGGCAGGCCGAAAAAGGAGGCTCTATCGTCGAACAGCAACAATTGGCAGCTACGAGGGCCATAAGGTCATAGCCGATGAAGACGGCACGGGCTACACTATTCTTACCCGCATCCCCGAAAAAGAAATTTGCTTAGCCCCAAACCCAAGCACGTTCCTAGACAAGTTGCGCAGAGTCTCCATTCTATCCTCTCGCATTTCTCTTGGGGACATGCGTTGTCACAAAAAGCCAAAACCGGTCCATCAGCTTTTTTTCCAGCGGAAGGATAAATAACCAGGCAATTGCCAGTACGCTGGCGATAATACAAATGATTTGCGCCATGCTTAAGCCAAAGATGATGGAGTCTTCTCCAGCGTAATAGTTCTCGTCACGATAGCGTAAATAGTCAACAAAGAATCGCGTTACGGCGTATAGAAAGACGCTGAGCGAACAGACTCGTCCTGGTTTGTAAAATTTCGCGAAAAGCATATAGAAAACGCATAAAACGAAGCATAAAATGCCAACAGAAAACTCAAGTAATTGCACAGGAAACACGGTTGTCCCTAAACGCGTATTGTAAACGGCCCCTGGTCCCGCCCAGAGAAAGCCAAAACAGCAGCTTAAGCGTATACAATCTAATTTTTGCAATGCAATATACAGAAAGAAAATTAGGAGAGAGAGATCAAAATAAAACTCCCGATTCGTCCGAATAAAGAAAAACGGCAGTAAAAAAAGGACCAAGCTAATGGATATCAAAAAAACAACGAATAGCAATTGCGTGAGTGATATCTCTGTCTGTTGGATGCGGCCAATAAAAACAGACGCCTGTATCCACTTATTTTTCTGTGTGAAAAAGCGTTCTGCGTAGATGAGCGCCCAAGGCAAATATAGCAGGATAAAGAGATTTAAGCGCCGCCCCGTCTGCATGTCAGGCAGAAGTTTCAGCTTTTTTTGGAATAGCAAATAAAGTTTTAGCAGTGGCCTGATCAATTTCAGACTAACCTGTGACGGATTCTCTTTCGCCAAGAACCCATCCACTAGCAAGGGAAGCCATGGTGTGGCGGGAGTCTCCAGACGCACATTCATCCTGCGGGAAACAAAAAGGAAAATCATTGCCAACGCGAATATTGCATATGACAATGTGTCAAAGATTAACGGTTGCCTTAATATGTCGTTCAGCCACTGCGGCATGAAAATACTCCTCCTGCCATTCAAGATGCTTTGGTGAAAAATAAAAATGGGGTGCCTTATGGGCAGCCCCATTCCCTTATCATTTTTCTTCAGGGTTATCAGGTTGCAGCACACCGTCTTGTGCATCGTCATCTGTTTGCGCAGGCTGCGTTGGAACAGTCAGATCAGCTGTCAGGGAGCGCAGATATTGTAATTCATCCTTTACTTCTCCTTCAGATAGCCGATATTTCTTCCCAAACAAGCGCCGCAATAAATCAATTACCAGGAACAATACCAAGGGCAGGGCCACGCAGATCACGACTCCATTTGGCCGGATGATGAACCACTCCACCAGCTTTCCAATGCGGGGGATACGCGCAAAATAAATCCCCAGCACTTGGTCGGTGTCAACCGGGGCCGTATCTATGTCAGTGTTATTATCGCCCTTTGTGAGAAAAACCCGCCTATTGTCCTCGTCGTACAAAATGCTCACAATACGGTGCGTGACGACATAGCGCGAGTTTTCAGGGGGCGCATATATAATGATATCGCCGATTTTCAGGTCGTCCGTATTTACGGGCTTAAAGAAAATCAGGTCGTCGAGTTTAATGGCGGGCGCCATAGATCCCGACATCACGAACAGGGGCGATATGCCGAAAATGCTCGGCACGTCATCGGGCTTTGTGTATTTTTGGGCGGTCAGGGAAATGTTGGCGGCAAGAACCAGCAACATCAGCACAAGAATCGCAATGCCGACGCTTTTGCCTGCCTTACGGATACCAACAGGCAGTGCCCGCTTCGCCTGTTTTTCTTTTTTCATGATTCTTCCTTACGATGCATTGTGGTCACCAAGTGTTGTTTGTTACAAAACTTGTGCCCGGGGTAGCTTCGCCGAAATAAAGCAATTTCAGAGACAAAAAGGTGGTGGTGGCAGGCAACACCTCGTAATAGTTAAAACCGCCCCCTGCGGTCGGCAAGCTCATCTGGACATAGGACGCGCCGCCGCTGCCGCCGCCGCCGCTGTTGTTGCCTGCGGCTCCGCCCGGCATACCGCCGCCGCCGGCGCCGGAATCGTTGGCGCCGTTGTTTATACCATTTGCACCGCGGACCATGGAGCCGGCATTATAGGTGGTAAGTCCGTCCGATGTGCTGCTCCCGCTGCCGTTGAAGACATTCGCTGTGCCAGTGGGCCCTGCGCCGGTGCCGCCATTTCCGCTGCCACCGTTTGACACATTTCCGCCGGCGCCGCCATTGCTGGTGCTGGTGTCGTCACCGCCGCCGCCGCCGCCGCCGGCACAGCACACAATGGTACCGCCGACCGCATTGAGGTAAAGCACCGTCGCGTTGCCTCCATATCCGCCGTCACAAGTATTTTGGCTGCTGCCAATCCCGTCACCGCCCCTGGCGTCGGCGGTGCCGGGGTTGGTAGCACCGACACCCCTGGTGGAGATAACGAGGTCAAACGAATTTCCCGGCGCGTAGAACATTCCGCGGGCATCGCCCCCGGCGCCGCCGGCTCCATCAGTTTTTTTCCCGTCTTGCCCCTTGGCGACAACGCCCCAATACCCGCCGGGCAAGGTAATTGTTGTGTGCGCGCCTTCGTATGAGTTCTGCCCGCTACCTTGCGTCCCGTTAGTGTATGGTATGGTTAACAGGGCCCCCTGTTTGACTACACGGAATTCGTCGCCTTGGATATCGTTGGTGATATACTTGGTCATGGTGAAAGACGCGATGGTTGGGCCCGACAACGTCAGCGGCAGTGTGGCCAGCGCCACCGCCACCGCCAGCGAAACGATGCGGAACCAGTCAAACGGCCGCTTTTGTGCTGATCGTTCTCTTTTCAGCTTCATCAGTGTGATTCTCCCTTCCCGTTAGTCGACTTGCACGGCGTTGGCGAAGGCGCGCAAGTAAAAGGTGTCATTGTTGCCAGTGGCGCCCTGCCCGCTTGGGACGCCGGTAATGGTGGTGGTAATATCCCCGTTCGGAACACCGTTGATGTTGAGGCTGAAGGCCGCGCGGCCACCGGCCTCGACTGTGATGGATTGGCCGCTGCCGCTGATGTATCCAGTGGTGCGGGTCGAGTCATATGTTGGCGTCCCGTTGGGCCATGTGGTGGTGACTGTCGAACTCGGATAACTGTTGTTGGGCCTTGGGCTCGTGTAAAGCAGCCGAATGGTTATATTGGCCGCCGTTTCGCTGTTGTTATAAACGTAGAAATACCTGTATGTTGTATTGGGGGACGGGGCGGTTGTTTTTGCGTTGGTGGCTCCAGCAGGGCGAATATAGGCGACCGTGCCATCGGGTCTTGGCCCTGTGACCCCTGCGGGGACACCCCCGAACTTGACGTCCCACTTCGCCACTCTGGCGCTTGCCGAAACGGTGCCGCTTGCGGTGTACTTCGCCATGGTTCCAAAAGACATCGTCAAACTCATCGCTGCAACGATGCACAGCAACGTTATCGCGTATGCCCTCCATCCGCATTGTCCCTTCATCGTATTTCCCTCCATAGTATCGATTCCATAGGCAATTAGCCCTATGCTATAGCCACCATATCTATTATATCGGAAAATGCCGCATTGTCAAGCGTTTTTTATGTTCTTTCACGAAAATATACCGGGCCCGAAATTTACCGAGGGTCTTCACGCTGCACGGCCACAGGCGCTTTTGGTGATTCAAATGAGCATCCCATACAGTAGGAGCAAGCAGAGATCACGTGCTTCTTTTGCAGTTTTTTCCATTGTTCGCGGAACGCTGTTGGGCTGGTTACGCGCAAATTAATATAATCTTCCCTGCAATCCGGTATAACCCCCTCCTCCGTCAGTACAACGGATATGGTGCATAGATGCAACTTTCCAAACATATATAACATGCACATTCGCTGAGCGCAAACGCTGAACCGCCGTTTTGCCGAGCCAGCTTGCAACTGACCGAGGCTACGCGTGTCGAACCAAAACTCTCCACCTTCATGCATATAACGGATTCCATTTTCCCTTAATACGGATTTCAGCTTTTCGACATCAGGTTGAAGCACAGGTGTGTACTTGCTTATTTTCACTGTTACGTTCGCCTCCCGCAGCGCCGCAAGCACCTTCGCGCTCGGGATGACTGTTCCATTCGTCGAAATGTCTATGCTGCCGGCTTTGCCCGACGCGGCGCAAACTCGAATAATTTCATCTAAATCCGAACGCAAAAACGGTTCGCCGCCAGATAAGTTCAGATTATAAACGAAAGCAGTACAGGAAAACAGAGCCTGTATGTCGTCAAGCAGAGTGGGTAAGGGGGTGTCTTGGGGATCTTTGACATCAGGAACATGACCAATGCATTTGTCGCAGTTGAGCGTGCAACGCGTTGTAACGCAGATGGTAACGCGGTGTATCACAACTCGCTTGCTCTTTTTATCACGCCAATGCTGTGAAATCGCGCGCGGTATTCCCACGGCAATCCGAAAAAATGTTTTGACCCAAAGTTTTGGCGAGCGGTCAGAGCCTATGCAACGAGAAGTGACCAAGCCGGCCAATGGAGGGCACGCGCGCAGTATGCTGATTTGCGTTCTCCAAAATAGATATACAAAAGGTCTTACCAACTTTTTGAAAAATTTGGTTTTCAAGTTATATCCCTCCTCTGATTGTATTCACGCTGTACAGCCACAGGAACCTTTGGCGAACAGTACGTACTGCCCAAGCAATAGGAGCATGCGGTAATGAAACGCTTTTTTAGCAGCTTTTTCCATTGTTCACTAAAACTGTCTGAATGGATCACTCGAAGATCAATATAATCTTCCTGGCAATCTGAGAGAAGTCCCTCCTCAATTAGGATGGCGGCTTTTCCGTTGCACCGATGTAGCTTTCCTTCCAAATAAATTGAGCACTGCGTCAAACTACAGAGGCTGAACCGCCGCTTTGCTGAGCCCGCTTGCAATTGGCCGAAGTTCCCTGCGTCGCGCCAAAATGAGACGCCCTTGTACATATACGAAATACTATTTTCATCCAAAACGCGCTTTAGCTCCTCCGCCTTCGCTGCTGGCACACACGAATACTTACTGATCAACACGTTCGCTTTTGCTTCCCGAAGCGCCGCAAGCATCCCCGGCTCCGGGATAACCGTAGCATTGCTCAGCACAACGATGTGGCCGACCTTGCCTGAATCCGCGCACAACCGGAGAGCTTTGCCCAAATCCGGGTGCAAAAAAGGCTCGCCGCCGGATAGCTCGACGATATAAGCGTAGTCAATACAAGAAAACAGGGCGTGAGCATCTTGCGCCCACTCGTCTATCGGTATGTCTCTTGGATTCTTAACATCAGGGATGTGTGCCAGGCATTTATCGCAGCGTAACGTACAGCGCGTTGTGATGGGGAGGGAGACGCAAGGCAACACAACGCGTTTTTTTGCCCTGTCGCGGCAGTTTTGCAAGAGCGCGCCCGGGATCCGCACCGTAAGTTTAAGAAACGTCTGCACCCAAACTCTACGGGAAGTAGCAGCGCCCATACTGATTCTTGTTACGATGCCAGACAATGGCGGGCATGCGCGCAATATGCTGAGCTGCACCCTCCAAAGCAGATGCGTAAAAAGCTTGGACTTCAAGGCATATCCCTCCTCTGTATGTCTGACTCGCGGGATTGGCGCTGTGCAGCCACCGGAATCTCCGGTGATTTGTACGTGCCGCCCAGGCAATAGGAGCAAGCGGAGGTAACATGCTTTTTCAGCAGCTTTTTTAGTGCCTCAGGAAAGCCGCGCGGATGGATTTCGCGAAGGTCAATGTAGTCGCCTTCGCAATCCGGGAGACAGCCCTCCTCCGACAAAATGGCGGCCTTACCGCTACATCGGTGGAGCTTTCCTTTGAAATAGACGAAACACAGCGTCAGAATGCAAAGGCTGAACCGTCGTTTTGCGGAGCCCGCTTGCAATTGCGCAAAGCGTCCCATGTCATGCCAAGACCTGACGCCTGCATGCACATAGCTTATTTCATTCTCCTCTAAAACGCGTTTCAACGCTTCCGCCTTCGACGTGGGCACGCAGGAATATTTGCTGATTTGCACGGTTGCCTTTGCCTCCCGAAGCGCGGCAAGCGTCTCCGCTCCCGGGATGACAGTGCCATTGCTCAGTACGCTGATATGGCCAACCTTTCCTGTATCCAAGCAAGCCTGGATGACCTCATCCAAGTTCGGATGTAAAAACGCCTCGCCACCGGATAGTTCAACAACATATATATGGTCAACACAAGAAAGCAACGCCGAAATGTCCTGAATCAAATCGTCTATTGGTATATCTCTATGGTTCTTAAGATCAGGAATGTGTGCCAGACATTTGTCGCAACAAAGCGTACAGCGCGTTGTGACGGGAATGGTAACGCGGGGAAGCACAATGCGTTTTTTCGCTTTATCACCGAAACATTGGGAAAAAGCGCTCGGAAGTTGTGCCGTGACCCGAAGCAGCGTCAATATCCAAGTCTTGCGGGAGGTTGCTGCGCCCATGCTGATTCTCGTTATGGCGCCGGCCAATGGCGGACATGCACGCAGTATGCCGATTTGTGCTCTCCAGAATAAATATTCAATAGGGCTGATTGCCTTTTTCAAAAATTTGTCTTTCAGGACATATCACTCCCTTGAAATTTTGCCGCATAGGATTGCCGCTGCACAGCTGGCGGAACCTTTGGCGTCTTATAGGTATTTCCCAGGCAGTAAGAGCAAGCGGAAATGACACGTTTGTGCAGCAATCCGTGTAGTTGTTCCGCAAATGTGTCAGGATCGGAGTTGCGCAAATCAATATAATCATCCGTGTGATCCGTAATTAACTGTTCCTTAGCCAAAACAGCGGATTCGGCACACAAATGGAGTTTTTTATCCATATAGACCATACACATTGGCTCGGCACAAAGGCCGAACCGCCGCTGCGCCGAGCCCGCCTGCAGTTGGCCCAAACCCGCTTTGTCGCACCATGATTCGTCGTTTCCGTACATATAACGAATTCCGCTTTCTTCTAAGATGTCTTTCAGCTTTTCAACGTTGGGTTGCAGCGTTGGAGTATACTTGCTGATACGCACGGATGCCTTTGCCTCCCTGAGAGCTACAAGCACATTTGCCTCAGGGATAATCGTGCCATTTGTCTGTACACTGAATTCGTTGATTTTGCCAGAATTAGCGCAAGCCCAAATGATTTTATCCAAATCCGGATGCAGAAATGGTTCACCACCGGAAAGGGAGAAAACATAGATGAGATCGACGCAGGAAAGCAAAACCCGAATATTACTAACGAGTTCATGCAAAGGTATGTCTGCATGTCCTGCAATATCAGGAATGCGGGCGACACATTTATCGCAGTTGAGGGTGCATCGTGTTGTAATGGGGATGACAACGCGGGACAACACAACGCGGCGTTCATATTGATCCTGGCAATGGAGATGGATCGCACGAGGGGCCTGCACCGCAAACCTGAAAAAGGTTCCTGCCCAGGCTTTGGAGGAATACGGAATTCCCATTGTAACTTTCGCCATAAGACTGACCAAAGGCGGACAGCCGCGTAAAATACTGATTTGCCATTTCCAAAACAGATACTGGAAAGGATCAATCGCCTTTTTGAAAAACGAGGCCTCCAACTTACGTTCCCTCCCATTCCGGCGCAAATTTTTCTCCTAACTGAACAAACGCTCCGTGCTGGTTCCAGTTGCAGTGCGACGACTGATAGCAATTGCGGCAATTCCGGCACATGTCAGCTGAATTCACCGTTTTGCGGTGAAGAACAAAGCTTTCGCTGTTCCAAATATCCATAAAGGCCAGACAGGGATCATATTTTAAAAGCTTGCTTGCCGTTGTCATGCATGGCCTGACAAAGCCATCGGAGCCTAGAAAAAAATCACGGTAAGAGGCGTAGCACTCGCGGTGCGGCATATCCTGTGCAGGGTCTTTTCCCTGCACATAAGGTAGTTCCAGTAAAACGCCCAATTCCTTTGCTCGCTCCGCCGCTTTGTTGAATGCCTCCTCAACCTCGTTCTGGCAGTTCCATAGGCACGCATGCATAGAACTTTCATCAAACGCCGTCAAATATACAACCTTTAATTCCTCCAACCCCACCTCTGCCGTCATTTCAACCATAGGGAGTAATTCGTCCAAATTGTCTTTCATTGCGCAAAACACATAGTTCATATAGGGGTATTTCAGGTGATTCGATCGTTTTATACGCACAATCTCCCGCAGGCTGCCGTTGATTTTGGTTAAGTCTGAACCGGCCCTTATCCTGTTGTTGGTTCCCGGCCTTGCGCCGTCGACGCTTACCGCTAAAATGTCGACTTCGTTATCAAAGATTGCGTCCGTCAGCAAAGGGAGACGCATACCGTTCGTGCAAAAATATAACCTTGCATCGCGGTAGTGAATAGCTTGCAGCATTTCTACAAAATTCGGATGGATCGTCGGCTCCCCCCAGCCCATCAGCGTTACTTCCTCAACAGTATCGAACAGCGGCTCCAGCGCATAAAACGAGTTCATATCCAACAGAGTCTCGCTGAATTCCGCCGCGCGCCGCCCGCACATTACGCACTTCAAATTGCAGCCGCTTGTAAGTTCAAAAACAATACGCCTCGGATAGGAGTCAAGAACGGGCTTGCCGATTTCCATTTCGTACATGTTCAACTCGCTGTTTAGCCGCTGGGCCGCCGTCAATGGCCTGCCTGAGAAAAGTGTTTTGGTTTTAGCCCTGGCAATCATCGTCCCGCCTCACATTCCAAACAGTTTTATGTACTAAAATAATCATAGCATAAGAACGTGCTTATGTCAAATATTAAGCCTCCCTGTCAAAATTTACCCTTCGTTCCTCGATCACCAGGGGGCGTCCCATGCTGCGGCGTTGAATGTTGATAATGTATTCGCCCAACAGCCCCAGAAACAGTAGTTGCACGCCGCCCAGGAAAAACAAGCCAAGCATGGGTATGGTGTCCTGCTTGCTTAGGATCAGACAAACGAGCGCGGCGATGAAGCTGCCCCCTGAAATCAGTAAGCCCATAAACGTGGCTAGCCGCGGTGCCATTTTCGTGTAGGTGACCATGCCAAGCATGGCATGGTCGTATAGCGAGAAGAAATTATAGGAAGATTTACCTGCGCGCCGTTTATCTTGTGTATAGGGGATTTCGATCCTGTCGAAGCCTAATTCTATCGGTAAACCACGGGAAAACGGGTCGGAATCGCCCAGCTTGCACACTGCATCAAGTACGCATTTGTCATAAAGACCAAAACCTGTGTAATTCTCGAGAATACCAATATCGGACATCTTACGCAGGATCCTGTAAAAAAGCGTGCGCAAGCCGCGCATTAACGGGTTTTCTCTGCTTTTGGCCTTTACCATACATACGCTTTTGTGGCCCTGTTCCCAGGCTTCCACCATACGCGGCAGCAACTCAGGCGGTTCCTGGAAATCCGCGTTCATACAAATCGTGCAATCCCCCGAAGTCTGCAGCGCGCCGTAGTAGGAGGAATGGCTCGCTCCAAAATTCCGCGTGTTGAATATGGCCTTCACCCGCTTGTCCCGCTCGCAAAGCTGCAGGAGCTTCTCGCGGGTGCTGTCCGTCGACTTGTTGTCGATGAACACGATCTCGTAGTCATAGCGGTCCTCCAGCGCAGTGAGCTGTTCCCGCAGCGCGTCATAGAGGGGCAGCACATTGCCCTCCTCGTTGTAGGTGGGGATGCTGATGCTGATGGTTTTCTTCATAAATTATGCTCCTTCAGCCAATTCGCCGTTAAGGAAACACCCCTCTCGAAGGGGACGGAAGATGCAAACCCGGTGTCATGCACAAGCGCGCTGGTATCCGCCTCCAGCCGCATCACCTGGCCCGGCGGATAGGCCAACTCTCCTAACCCCACCTCCATGGCGGGGTTGACCACATCCCGCGCGGCGAATATATACTCCGCCAAGCTGCGCGGCTTTCCGCTTGCGAGGGGATACACCGCGCCGTCCCGTCCGCGCAGCCCCATCAGGTAAAACCCCATCGCCGCGTCGTCGCAGTAGAGATAGTCCCAGCGCTGTTCCCCTTTGGTGAAGGCCATGCGCTCGCCCTTCATCAACGAGCGGACGCAGGACATCATCATGGTCTGCGTATTATCCCCCGGCCCGTAGGCGCTCAAAACCCGCGCCCACACATGCCGGACGCCCAACTGCCCGCAGGCGATGCGCGAAAGGCGGCCCGCCGCCAGCTTGGCGATGCCGTAGCCGGTTTCGGGGTTGCAGGGCGTGGATGCCGTGAGCACACCGTCCGCGCGGCCGTATTCCGCCTGGGAGCCCGCGCCCACGAACACGCCGCAGCCCAGGCGGGCGGCCAGCTCCACGGCGTCCAGGGTGTGCCGGATGTTGCCGCACTGCAAGGCCGCGTTGTCGCGGGCGGGCCCGAAGGTCCCATCCCAGCCGAAGTGGTAAAATGCGTCATGGGAACCGGCCTCCAGCGCGTGAAGATCCTTCAGATCGCATTCGACGACCTTCGTACCCGGGGAAACATCCAGCTGCCCCAATCGCGGGGAACCCGGGCGGACAAGCAGCGTGACCGCAATGCCCTTACCCGCCAAAAGTCGCTCCAGGGCCATGGCCAGCATGCCCGTGCCTCCGGTGATGATTGCGCTGTTGATTGTCATGGCTCCTCCATCAGCGGGATATACATATTCGCTGCCAGCTCCTCCCGGGGCAAAAACGGCGCGAGGTCCTCCAGCGGCGGGGAATAGAGCGTCCCGTCCGGCAGGCGTTTGGTGGAGGATTTCGGCTCGAACACCTGGTCGGTGGATACGATGATCTCGCACAGGCAATACGACGGCTGCGACAATACAGTATCCAGCAAGGCCATGCCCTGATTGGTTCCAATGCGAAAATAGGGAATGCTGTAGGCCTGCGCCAGGCGTTCGAGAGCCGGGAAGGAAAGGTCGCCGCTTTCCAGCCCGATGCCCGCATGGCTGCGTGCCGGGAACAGGTTGTCCTGCGTCTGCCGCATGGAGTGGTAGCCGCCGTTGTTAATCACGAAAATTTTGATGGGCAGCCTGTGGTGCACGATGGTCTGCAATTCCTGCAGGTTCATCTGCAGGCTGCCGTCGCCCGTGACCAAAATAATCTCATCACGTTCTTGAGCGAAACACACGCCGATGGCCGCCGGGAGGTCGTAGCCCATGGACGCCGCGCCCGACTGGATGAAGAACCGCTGCCCGCGTTTGATCTCCCAGGCGTGGCTGCCCACCACGCAGGCGGAGCCGTTGCCCACCACGATGCGCTTCCCCTCAGGCAAGCGGCGGCTGAGCTCTTTGACAAAGCAGTAGACGTTGGCCTGCTCCCCCTGCTCATAATGCCGGGGAAGTACCACAGGATAATCGTGCTTCCAGCGTTGGCACTGCTCCACCCATTCTTTCCTTTTAAATAAGGGGGTATTTTCTTTAGGCAACGCCTTGGGCAGCGCCGCGAGGATCGCCCGCAGAAAATCCTTCGCGTCCGCGTGAATGGGCATATCGATTTGGATGGATGGCTTACGCAGCTCGTCGGGGTCGATATCCACCATGATCTTGTACGCGGCCCTGGCCCAGCTGTCCCAGTGGTAGCCCACCTGGCGGATGCTCAGGCGGCTGCCCACGGCCAAAACCAGATCGCTGTTCTGCACGGCGAAATTGCCTGCCCGGTCGCCCATCATACCGCCGCGCCCGGTATACAGCGGATGCCCGTCCCACAGCAGGTCGATGCTGTTCCAGCAGGTGACGACCGGTACGCCCAAAGCCTCCGCAGCCCGCAAAAACAGGTCATAGCCGCCGGAAAGCCGTATGCCGCTGCCCGCGTAGAGCACCGGGCGCCGCGCGCTTTTGATCTTTTCTATGATCGCAAGCGCGGTATCCTCAGAGACCCGGGGCGTGTCCTCTTCCGGCTCATAGCCAAGCAATTGATCTGGGTCAATCAACGCCCCCTGCACATCCAGCGGGATGTCCAACCAGCAGGGACCGGGCCGCCCGGACTTGGCGAGCCACAGCGCTTTCTCCAGGCAATAACGGATGCGCGCCGGGTCGGTGACCATTTCGCAGTATTTCGTCATCGCGGCCACCGCCCGGGTGATGTCGTATTCCTGGTCCCCCATGGCGCGCAGCGGGAGCCCCGTGCTCCGCGCGCAGGTTGCGTAGCGCACCTGCCCGGAAATCACGAGTATGGGGATGCTGTCCAGCCAGCCGCCCAGCACGCCCGTGATCGCGTTGGTCCCGCCGGGCCCGCTGGTGACGCACACGGCAGCGATCCTATTTTCCGCGCGTGCATAGGCCTCGGCGGCCATGGCGCAGGCCTGCTCATGGTGATTATAAATCACACGCAGGCCCGCGTGGTGCCCCAGCGCGTCGTTGAGGGCCATGGCGCCCCCGCCCACCACGCTGAACACGCGGGAGATGCCGTGCGCGGCGAGGAAGTTTGCGAGGTAGTCCGCTACACTGATTTTTATGGTTGAGCCTCCATTTTATTTTCTGCAATCATATAATACTGTGCGCCTATCGGAACGCCGGTCATGTACTTTTCAAGCGGCAGCAGTATAGATACAAACGCGGGAAAAAATATTGTGTAATAGGCCCGCGATGCGGCAAAGCCCGCCTTTTTCAGCTGGCTATGCAGATAGTGCGGTTTTAGCATGACCGCGTTCGGGTCATACCGGCGATCGACCGCCTTGAAAAGCAATTGGGTTGCGGGATTATAGGGGTTGAATTCAAATATAATGGCCAGACCGCTACGCTTCATGGATGATTTTATGCGTGATAATACATGCCGCAAGTCTTTGCGTTCTATATGATGCATCACATTGGCAACGAAGACAAGATCAAACTGCACGTCAAACGGAAAACCATTTCCATCCGTGTCAATGGCGGAATAAATAATGCCTAGTATCCCGTAAATACTATTGCTTGCACAAAACAAGAAACTGTGGTATACTCAAAGAAAAAGGGGGTATACCGAAATGCCGAGGAAGAA